>NZ_JBHXEG010000058.1:0-59687 GCF_042724935.1 Kitasatospora sp. NPDC127060 | reverse complement strand
GTCCCAACCTCCCCCCCCGGCTCCCACCCTTGTTTTTGCTTCCCTTGTTTGCTATTTGACAGGCCGCACCCCCCCCCACCGGCCCCCGCCCCGGCCCCGCCCTCCCCGGGGGCGCAACGGCGGCGCCATTTCGGCATACCAGCCCGTCACGAACGCGATCGCCGGCAGGCACCCCTTGCGACCACCAACCCGCCAGCACAGGGGGGACGTCCAGAGCTGGCATGCGGAAGGGCGCCCATTCGGCCCCCGGCGCCTGGTGTCGGCCGTCGACTGCCCCGCCCGCAACCGCGGGGAGGACCGCGGGACTTGACCCCCACGGCAGCGGGGGCCAGCCGCAGGTCGAGGACGCGACGGTCGACTGGGCCTGCCGTACACGCCTGGATCGCGTCGCGGCCCGTTCGCCCGGTGGGGCGCTGCGAACGCGCCGCACCGGGCGAACTCCGGTCCTCCGCCGGCCGGTCAGGAGGCGCGTTGGGTGCGGGCCAGGCTGGTTGCCTCGGTGCGGCGGGCCGGGGACAGGACGTCGACCGGTGTGCCCGCGCCCTCGCCGGGGCGGGCGCCCCAGGCGCGTAGCCGGTCGGCGAGGCGGTTCACCCGGCGGTCGTCGGGGCCGAGGGCGATGTAGAACAGCGACTCGTCCACCTCGTCGTCGTCGCCGCCCCAGCGCACGACTCCCTGGCAGTCGGCGAGGACGTCCCGCAGTACCAGTTCCTGGTAGGCGAACAGCCCGCCCTTCGCCGAGGCGCCGGGGCGGACGCGCACCGCGGTTCCGGAGGCGAGGTTCGACTCCGGCGACTTCGCGCGCAGGCCGCCGATCTCCTGCCAGCCGAGCAGGTCACCGCTCGGGAGTTCCTCCACCTCGTAGTGGAAGCGGCGGATCAGGTGGACGAGGATCTCCTCGACGTCGCCGATCCGGACGTCCACCGACAGCCCGGTGCCGGCCACCTGGCGGGTCCAGACGGTGGAGACGTGGTTCGCCTCCTTCTCGATCGTCCAGCCGTTGGCGCTGGTGGGGAGCTTCAGCTCGGGGAGTTCGGTCGTCTTCGGGGAGGGGTTCGGAGCCGCCGAGGCGATGCCCGGGAGCAGCGCGGCCGCGGCCACCGCCGTGCCGATGACGGCGGCGCTCCTGACCGCGGTCCGCCGGGTGATTCCGGTCTGCACGTCTTCCATCTCTTCTTCTCCTACAGGACGATGATCAGCACGAACGTGGGCACCAGGGTCAGCAGGACGCTGGCCGGCCAGTACACCGCGTGGCGGCCGTGCGGGGCGGTGCGGCGCCGGACGGCCCGGTTGGCGAGGCACCAGAGGATCGTGGCGCCGAGCACGAGCGGGCCGGGCAGCATCAGCCACGGCACGATGCCGTCGTTCTCCGTCGGCTCGCGACTGGTCCAACCGAGCGCGGCGAGCGGCCAGTTGGTGGCGAAGTGGTAGAGCAGCCAGACGGGTACGACGCCGGGCACCCCCAGCAGGAGGTTCACGGCGGCGGCGGTGGGCGAGTAGCTCCGGGTCCGTGCGGCGCCCGCCGGCGTACGGGTGCTCACTTGGTGCGGGACAGCAGGTTGTAGCTCTCCAGCACGTTGTACAGGCCGATCAGCTCGCGGCCGTACTTCTGGGCGTCCTCGCCGAGGCCGTTGTACCGGGCCAGCAGGGCCTGGGTGTCGGCCTGGCTGGTGGTCAGGCTCGGCGGGGCGATCTTGAGCTGGTGGGAGTTGTAGACCGTCAGGTAGGCGACCGAGCGGATGTTGTAGGCCGGGTCCTGCAGCTTGTCCCAGACCTCCCGCAGGTTGGGTTCGGCCAGAGGGGAGCCGTTGATCAGGCCTTCCTTGAGGCAGTAGTTGCGGGCGGCGATGGCGACCCGGGCGAAGATCTGGCCCCAGCCGGTGCTGCAGTCCTCCGTGACGCCGTTGCGGACGGCGGCGTCGGCGAGCGGGTCGAGCGGGTTGAGCTTGCGCAGCTCCCACAGGACGGGGGCCTGGATCAGGGCCTTGCGCAGCTTCAACTCCCGGGCCAGCGCGGTGAACAGCCAGTCCGCGCTGAGCACCAGGTCGAAGGCCTTGGTGGTGGAGATCCCGCCGATGGTGACCCAGTCGTCGTCGGTCCAGCCGGAGCCGCCGGTCTCCGGGACACCGATCGAGGTGAGGTAGTTCTGCACGTCGCGGAGCATCGGGTCGCGGTAGGCGGTCTTGTCCAGGTCGACGTCGAGCCCGGCGACGCTGGGGACGCCCGGGTCGAAGTCGCCCTGGCCGGTGTCCCGTCCGGAGGCGATGTTGTTGTCGATCTCGATGGCGCCCGCGCCCGAGCCGACGGTGATGGTGGCGATCTGGTCGAACGCCCAGTTGCTCGGCATCGGGTAGCCGAGGTTGCCGGAGAAGCCGCTGGACATGTCGGAGACGAAGCTGGTCTCCGCGAAGCCGGCGTCGGCGACCCGCTGGCAGACGTTGCGCGGCCCGTAGATGCCCACCCGGTAGGGGGAGTTCTCGCTGATCGTGTGGTGGACGCCCCGGAAGTGCGGGATGACGAACTCGGTCACCTCGCCGTCCATGGCGTCGTAGTCGACGGCGAAGTAGATGGTCGTGCCGGGCTTGAAGCCGTGGAAGCGGGCCCATTCGACCGCCCGGAAGGCGTCGCTGTTGCCCTGGGGGTAGCTGAAGTAGTTCGCCGACCGGCTCCAGGTCTGGTAGATCGGGAAGCAGCGCAGGCCGTACTGCTTGATGGTGGCCAGCTCGCCCGGCTGGATCTGCTTCTCCGGCAGGCTGGTGGTCGAGGCATTGGAGAGGTAGCGGCCGATGTACTGGTAGCCGGCGTCCTTGAGCGCCTGCGCGCGGGCCGGAGTGATCTTCGTGACGCCGTCGCAGGCCGCGCCCCGGCGGGTCTGGTCGCCGTAGGAGACCAGCAGCGAGGCCCAGGTCTGGAAGTCGCCCGCGCCGGTGACCGGAAGCTTCACGAAGGACTGGAACGCCTCGACGCCGCTCCTCACCGCGGCGGTGAAGTCACCGAAGGGGACGTCCCGCTTGTTGAGGACCATCGCCGCCGTGAACAGCGCCGGCCAGGTGCCGGTGGCGCCGAGCGAGACGGTGTGGGTCTTCAGCCCCGCCTGGGTGCCGGGGCCGAAGGCGCCGTTCGCGGTGCCGTCGGCCATGCCCAGCTCGTACTGGATCGCCAGCAGCATGGACCTCGCGACGTCCCGGGAGTGGTTCCCGTCGCAGGGGATGACGAAGAAGTCCTTGCGGTTGACGTACCGGCCGTTCAGCCACCGCTGGATGGCCCGGATGCCGTCCGTACCGCCGCTGACGGTGACGTACGCGTCCATGGTGAGCAGGCCCTTGACGACCTTCGGTTCGAGGGAAGTGCCCGGGAACACCGCGTCCAGGCCCATGTGGGTCTTCAGCCTCGCGACGGCTGCCTTGACCCGGTCGTTGTACTTGCCGTCGATCTCGCCGCCGTCGTAGCCCTTGCAGTAGAGGGCGGACTGGATGATCCGGCAGAAGTTCGCGGACGGGACGCTCGATTCGTCCAGCTTCGGGTACTTGGTCTGGAGGGTCGAGAGGGTGGTCGGGCCGAAGGAGTTCGAGAGCGCGGTGATGCCCATCTCGTACTGGAGCGCGCGGGTCAGCGCGTACATCGTCGGCCAGCCGGTCCGGCCGTTCTCCTCCAGCTTGGATATGCCGAGCAGGGCGCCGCTGTCGTAGGTGGTGTTGATGAACTTCTGAGCCAGACGAACCATCTCGTCAGCCATGGACTGTCTCCTGTTTCCGGTGGAACGCCTGTTGCCGGTGGGATGCCTGCCCCCGGTGGGGTGCCGTCACCTCTCCGCGGTGGAACGGGCGGGCGCCGCCGGGTGACCGGGCGCGAGAAGAGCGGCACCCGCCACGGTGGCGATTCTGCGGAATGAGGCGGCGGTGGTACCCCCCTGGTGACGGCCACGGTCTCCCAGTCGCGGCGCGGGCACGAACTTTACCAGTGCTTTTGGATTCTTTTATCTTCCGTGTGCCTTGAATGCGCGGGGCCGTGGGGTGTGCGCGAGCGCTGTTCCGCCCTGAAGCGGGCGAGCCCCGCCGATCGGAGGGGCGGGGTGTCGCCACCGCCTCCGCTCGGCAGGACTCGGGCCTGCCTGCGTCGCCCGCACCGACCAGGAGGGAGCCGGCGGCGGCGTTGCTCTGAGCCGCTGATGCTCTGCGAAGTCAGCTCCGGCCGCAGCCCCGGGGAGGGGCCTGGAGGGGTTCTGCCTCGTCATGTGGGCGAGCGGAAAATCCGGGCGCTCACACCTCCGCGCGGCTACCCTGCCGCAGGGTGGACCGTCCGACCGGCGAGGGGATTGATCGTGCTGACCGATGCGCACCCGCCGTAGGTGCCTCCGGAGAGCCCGGAGGGCCTTACGGAGGCTCTTGATGTCCCGAACCGTCCGCACGACCCCCATGCGACTTCGCGCCCGGGACGGCGCATCGGAGTCCATGTCCCTGTACGACCTGCGCTACCCGCACGCTGAACTGGCCCGGGCCGTGCGCGAAGGCCGCCGCCCTGTCCCCGAGAAGACGCGGCGTCGGATCACCTCGTGGCAGTGGATGGTGCTCCACTGCAGGAAGGGCTCGTTCTCCGTCGAGATCGCCACGGCCGAGGGCCGGGCCCGGCTCCAGGGCCGACTCGACGCCCAGCGGATCCGTGGACTGCACCACGCCGGCCACGACGTCGACGGCGCAGATCTCCCTCCGGTCCACCACCGGCACGGTGTGCTCTGGAATGCCTGGTAGACACGAAGCATCCAGGAGTACGGCACTCCTCCTCCGGCCGGCGTAGTGAGCCTCGGTCCCCGGGCGGCCGAACCCCTGGAGGCAGGGTCCGTACGAAGAGCGGTGGAACTCCCGATCACGGAAGGGGTGGCAACCAGTGGACAATGATCTGCGGCGTGCGTCCGTTGTGGCGCTCGGCGAGCTCGGGCGAAGCCGTGACTACCGCGATCGGGCGGACGCAGGTCGCGGATTGGCGGCCCTTGCCGAGATGCAGGAGGCCGTCGGGCCGCTGTTGGAGCTCATGCTCGACCGGGATGACACCTTCGTCACCCGAGCGACCGCAGAAGCCGTGCTTCGGCGAAAGGACAGGGTGGGGCTGGCGATGGTCGCCTCCGTGCTGGCAGCCGCCGATACGAATCACATCGACTGGATCCACACCGCAATCGTCGATGTGTTCGGCGTGTGCTCCTCCGACCGTGACGACGCAGTACGACTGACGGAAGAGATCGCACGGGACATCGATGATCGCGTCTGCCGGGGAGCTCGTCTGCTACTCGAGATCCTGGCCGAGCTCGATCCCGTCCTCCGCCCCGCATAGCGCGACGCGGACGCCGGCGCGGGCGCCCGGACGTCCGACGACACGGAACGTCGCGTCTGAACCTCGAACTCGTTCCGGCCTCCCACCTCTACCCCGGCCGCCTCGAGTGCGCCCTCAGTGCCGGGCCGTGGTCATCCGGCCGCCGGGGCCCGGTGGATCGCCTCAGGAGTTCCGACCGCCAGAACGACGTCTGCCCCGTCTTTCCATGAACGCAGCGAGTCGCCGGATCTCCTGTGCACCTGAGCGGAACCTCCGATCCCTTCCACCTTGACCGTCATGGCTTTCTCGCCGCAGCCGAGGGTCGTGAATGTGAAGGGGCTCAACTGGGCGGACGCCACGGTATACGTTCCGGCGAGGACCTTCCCCGGGAAATCCACGTGTGTATCCGCGAAGGAGCCGGGGGCGGGACGCGACGATCCGACGGAGTCCGGGGCGGTGGCGGTCGGCTCGGCGAGTCCGTCCGGCAGGAGCGCCACCTGGCAGGAGCCGTTCCTGACGGCGAGGACGACGGTGGCGACGAGACTCACCGCCCCCCAGCGCCGGCTGGATCGTTGCATGCTCTCAACTCTCATCCATCGTCCAGGCGTTGTAGCAGAACCGTACCGGCTTCCTCACCTCGGCGCGGCTGCCGGATGCGGCCCCGGGAAGTCTGGATTCCGAGACAGTCGGCGGGGCAGCCGCCGTTGGCGGGCGGCGCGCGGGCGTTCGAGGGGTGGGGCGTCCGGTGGGGCCCAGCCGTCGGGGCCGGGGGTCGGGAGGGGGTGGTCGAGGAGGACGGCGGGGGCCATGGCCAGGCGGTCGGGGGTGACGGTGTTCGGTTCGAAGACGAGTTCCGGTATATGGGTGGCGATGGCTTTGACGATGCGTCCGGTCATGGTGTTGGAGTCCGGTCACCGGCGTCCCTCGCTCGGTCGCAGTTGTTCAGCGTCTGGCCGAGTTCGGTCCGGCGGAGCTGTTCTCGGGTGGCTGCGGTCAGTGGGGGTTCCGGTTGTCGGTCGCCAGTACGTCGCCGGGCACCGTCGAGCCCGCCTGGCGTCGCAGCGTGCCGATCGCCGGGTCGGAGATGGAGACCGTGAGCCGGTAGGGCGGCTGGCCGGTGATGGTGTTGTGGGAGTCGGTCGGTGCCATCAGGCGTTGCTGGACGGCGAAGCCGTCGAAGCCCGGGCACAGGGCACCGGCGGGGAGGGTCACCTGTACGGACGCCCCGTTCTCGGGTCCGACGTGGACGGTGTCGCCCGCGTCGGGCGGGGTGTCGTCGTCGGGTGTGAGCGGGAGGCCGTGGGCGCCGGCGACCAGGCCGTTCGGGCCCTCGATCTCCACCGCCACGCCTTGCGGACCGAGTGGCGCGGAGAGGTCCAGCGCGCGGTCGCCGGGGCCCGGGCCGAGCTGCAGGCCGATGGTGAAGTGCCCGGGGTCGTCCGCCGAGGCCCGTGAGAACCCGTAGGAGCCGAGGACGAGTTGCGGTCCCGGCGGTGGGGTGTCCGGTGCGTCCGACGGTGATCCGGCGAAGGTGAAGGACGCGGGTGCCGGTTCGAAGTGGTGGAAGCCCTTGGTGCCGCACCTGGTGCCGTCGGAGACCCCTCCGCCGGGCAGTGCGACGTCCACGGTCGGCCGGGGCGATGCGGGCACGGCGAGCGGGGTGCGCGCCGCCGGGCCGTTCCGGTTCAGCAGACCGGCCGGGTCCGTTCCGACCGCGACGGCCAGCAGTGCCGCGAGCGCGGTGACCGCGATCAGTGCGGTGCGCGGGCGTCCGGGCCGGGTCCACCTGGAGCGGGCCGTGCCGGAGGCCGCGCCGGGTACCCAACGGCGGCCGCCCGGGTCCACCGGCGGTTCCTCCCGCCACTGCGCGGCGAGCATCCGGGTCCGGGCGGTCGGCTCCTTGACGGCGGCGTCCTTGATGAAGCGCCCGTCCAGCACGAGGCCCTCGAACGGGTCGGGTCTCGCCTGGTTCGGCGCCGTCGGCTCCGGCTCGCGGGAAGGGGGCTGGTGGGGGTCCTCGGCGGTTGGCACGGCGTCAGTATGCCCGCCCGTCCGGGGCGCGGCCGCCTCTGCCGCCCGGCAGCACGGAGCGGTGTCAGTGACGGCTGGCAGCATCGGGCCCATGACGAATGCGACACCGTTCGACTGGCGGCCGTTCCTGCTCGGGTGGAGCGGGGAGTGGTCAGACGCCCTGCCGTCCGATGACGAGACGCGACGTGAGGAGGACGAGGCGGCCCGGCGGGCGCGGTGGCTGGGGTTCCCGCCGGCGTCCGAGGAGCGGATCGTGGCCATGGAGGAGCGCCTCGGTCGGCGGATGCCCCCGTCGTACCGGCAGTTCCTCAAGGTCACCGACGGGTGGCGGCACGCCGGCGAGTTCATCGGGCTGCTGGCGGGCACGGCGGACGCGCGCTGGCACGGCAACGAGTCCGGGCTCGCGGACATGTTCGAGGAGTACCTGGACGACGACGCCGACGAGGCCGAGTGGCGGGAGGCGGGTATCTGGCGGCGCGGGCTCCAGCTCGACGTCGAGTCCGACATCACCCACGTCCTGCTGGATCCCGAGGACGTGGACGAGGACGGCGAGTGGGCCGTGTACACGTGGGCGAGCTGGCGGGCCGCGCCGCCCGAGCGGTACACGAACTTCGTCGAGTTCATGCGGGACATGCACCGGGAGTTCCACCGCCTGCGGGCCCACCGTGCCGACGGGGAGCCGGAGTTCGCCAACGACCTGACGCGGGAGCTGGACGCCCGGGTGGAGCGGGCCCGGCTGGAGGCGCTGCGCGGCGACTGGGAACGGGCCGGGCAGGCGCTGGACGAGGCGAAGGAGTACGGCCGGCCGCGGGCCGCCGGGCTGGGGGACCAGATACGCCGTCTGCTCGGACGGACGTACATGGTGTACTTCGAGGGCGTGGTGACCGACCCGCGGTACGCGCCCGAGCTGCTTCCGGCTCTGGTCGCCGAGCACGTGGCGCACTCGTACCGGGACGACGCCACGCTGATGTTCCACCTGCGGGGAGCCGGGGACGACGTGGTGTCGCTGGCCTACGCGACGCTGGAGCAGGTGCGCAACGGCACGTACCGGTACACGGCGGTCGGACCGTTCGGGGAAGCGGTCGAACGGGCGAGGCGGTCGGCCCGGTGGGGCGACACCGACGGGGCGTGGCGGACGCTGATGGACGCCCTGCCGGCCTGGCAGCCGCTGGGCCCCGACCACCTGGCGCCCCTGGGGTGGGTGGCCGACCCCCTGCTCGGGCCGCTGCTGACCCCGGAACGGGGCCGCGAGCTGCTGTCCACCCCCAGGGGTGGTCAGCCGGGAGAGGCACCGTTCCGCTCGGCGGACCTCGACCCGGACGGTCTGGCGTGGCTCGCGGACCCGGACGCCCAACACAACCTCACGTCCTACCGGTTCGTCCTGGTCGAAGGTGTGGAACCGGCGGACCTGCCCGGACGCCTCGCGGACGGGGACGAGGCGGCGCTGAACGATCCCATGACCTCCGACGAAGCGCGCCGCCGATCGATCGGCGGGGGGACGGTCCTGTCGCCCGTCGACGACAAGGCCCTCATGGCGGTCGGCCGGGCGGGTGCCCGTTGGAGCTTCGCCTTCGAGAGTGACCCCGCGCACTTCGTCCCGCAGCGCTTCGCCCTGCAGCGGTTCGTCTCCCCGGTCGCTGCTGCTGCCGCCGGCGAGGGCGCCCGCGCGGTGGTCGTGTGGAGCGGCCTGAGGACCTCGCACGGGGAACCGTTCTTCCACCTCTCCGTGGCGCAGGACGGCGCCGAGCAGTACGCCTTCACGTACGCGGGCGGAGAGATCCGCCGAACCGGGCGGATACCACGGGCGTTGGACCCGGAACGGTTCTTCGGCTCCCAGGGTCAGGACACCGGGGCGGAGCGCTCGCTGCTGGAGGCCGTGAGCGCCGAGTTCGGTGTCCGTCTGCCACGCCACGCGCTCACGAACCGGCGGCTGCACACGTTCACCACCCGCTCCTGGACGCGACCGCCCAGAGACGGGGAGATCCGAGGAGGAGGGGATTCGTCGTGAGCTTCCTGGGGATGTGGTGCCTGGTGCCCATGGCCGCCGACACCATCACGCACTACTGGAAGGACCTGGCCCCGGCGGTCGAGGCCGAGGCCGCGCTCCCGGCGTCCAGGGACCTCCTCCGGTGGTGGCAGCAGGCGGGCAGTTCCGAGGCGACCATGCACCGGTTCCTCGACGCTGCCGGCCCGTCCGCACTGGACGAGAGGATCTGCGTCGTCTACGAGGCCTGGGAACGCGGCCACGACGAGGCCCTGCCCCACCTCGCGGTCGCCGCCCGCAAGGCCTACCCGGCAGCCGCCATGGCCTTCGCCCTCGGACCCGAGCGCCATGCCGGACTGCCCGGCTGGTTCGGGGACCTCGCCCTCACCCCCGAACAGGTCCGCCAGGCCCTCCCCGCCGTCGAACGGGCCTTCACCTGGACCACCCGTACCCGGGACCAGGCCGGGCAGTTGCTCGCCGCCGCTCTCCACCCCGAGGGCGACCAGGAGGACATCGACACCCTCCTCGACGGGGTACCCCCGGTCTGGCGCGCCGCTGCCGACGCCGGCCGAGGCCTGCTCGGGGCGCAGTTCATCCCCTGACCGGTGACACCGTCATCGCGACCGTTGCCGGCCCCTACCGCCTTATACCGCCTTGTACCGCCTTGCCAGCGCTCCGGCCTGACGCACCTCGGCGGGCAGGCGTCGCCCCATCGCATGGTCCCCCGAGGAGACTCCCGTGCCAGGTGGCAGGGCCGACGCCGGTTCGGTAGATGGCCTGTTGGAGGTCGGCCAGCGCTTGGCCGCGGGGGCCTTCGTGCTGAGCGGCGGCCGCGCCGCTCGCGACGGCGAGAACTCCGAGGGTGGCCAGGAGCCGGCCGGTGAGTGCGACGTCCACGGGGGCGCCGTCCTTTCGTGCTGTCAGGCGAGGGAGAGGCCGAACTTGTCGATGACCGGCGAGATCGGGGTGTACAGCGGGGTGTCGTAGCAGCAGGGCCGCCCGTCGGCCACGGGACCGCAGATGACCTTCTCACCGCCGCCGGCGACGATGACGTCCCGGGCTTGCATGTCCTCGCCGCCGTCGATGCCGGCGAAGACCGGCCCGAATCACGTGTGGGGCCGGAGCCGGTCGTCGAGTGCGGCACCGACGTCGGGGCACGTCTTCCGGATGGTGTCGAGGAAGGCGTGGAGCACCGGGGAGTGATCGCGGGCCGTGAAGGACAGGACGAGATCGGGCAGGGGCGTGCGCGGGGTCACGTCACAGAACCGCACTCCCGGACGCGGGACCGCCCTCATGCGGGACGGCCCCAGGCCCACGCCAACGCCCGAGGCGGCGAGGCCGATGATCGTGTGCATGTCCCTCGCGACGGTCGCGCCGCCGAGGGCCGATGAGTCCGTGCCCAGCAGGGTACGCAGTCCGGCGACTACCGCGGGCTCGTCCTCGCCGGCCGACACGATCAGCGACTGTCGCCGCAACTGGTCGGCGCTCACCGACTGTTGACCCGCGTACGGGTGCGCCGTACTGACCACGGCGATCACGTGGTCGCGTCCGATCGGGACGGACACGAGGTGCTCGGCTCCGGCGCCCCGTGGCGGGCCGAGGGTGAGGGCCACGTCCAGCTCCCCGGCGACGAGCGCCGAGCTGCTGCGGCTGGTCGCCATCTCGTGCAGTTCCAGTCTCACGTCGGGCCGTTCACGGCCGAACCGGCTCAGGACGCCCGGCAGCGGGTCGAGCAGTGCCGAGGCGATGAAGCCGAGGCGCAGACGTCCGGTCTCGCCGCGCGCGGCCCGGCCCGCGTCGACCGTGGCGGCCGCGATCTCGTCGAGCGCCCGGCGTGCCCGCGCGAGGAACGCCTCACCGGCGGCGGTCGGGAACACCCCCTGACGGGTGCGGTCGAACAGCCGGGCCCCGACCTCGCGCTCCAGGTCGGCGATCTGCTTGGACAGCGGCGGCTGCGCGATGCCCAGCTCGCCGGCCGCCCGACCGAAGTGTCCGTGCTCGGCGAGAGCGACCGCGTACCGCAGGTGTCGCGCTTCCATGACGCGCCCTCCATCCCGTCAGTCCCGTCGGTCCCGTCGGTCCCGTCGGCCGCGTTGCTCCCGTCGGTCCCGTCGATCCCATCGACTGCCGACAAGACCTCAAAGATATCGCCACGTCACTTACCAGATCTATGAATGGATGGCGCGGTGGTTCCTGTCTGGAATGGAGCCATGAAGAACGCACCGCTGACCGACACCCTCTTCGTCTTCGTGCACGGCGCCTGGCACAGCTCCGGACAGTGGGCGGCGACGCAGCGCGCGCTGGCCGGACTGGGCGCTGCGAGCGTGGCCGTCGACCTGCCGGGGCACGGCTTCGACGCACCCCTGCCCACCGGGTACCTGCTGCCCGGTCAGCCGGGCCTGCTGACCGAGAGGTCACGGCTCGCCGCCCTGACGATGGACGACTGCGCCGAGGCAGTACTGAGCGTCCTGCGCCAGGTGCGTCACCACCGCACCGTCGTGCTCGTCGCGCACAGCGCGGGCGGCGGTCCCGCCTCCCTGGCCGCGGAACGGGCGCCCGAGCTGGTGGACCGGCTCGTCTACCTGTCCGCGTTCGTCCCGGGCGGGCGGCCGCGGTTCCGCGACTACCTGGCCTCACCCGAGAACGCCACCGCGCTCGGCCGGAACCTGAACCTCGGCGACCCCGAGGCCCTGGGCGCCATCCGGATCAATCCGCTCTCACCGGATCCCGCCTATCTCGACGAACTGCGGGAAACCCACTACCACGACACCCCGCCGGACCGCTTCGACCGGTGGCGGTCCGCGCTGAGCCCCGATCTGCCCCTGGCGATCCCGACGGCTCGGGTCATCCTGACCGCGGCACGGTGGGGACGCATCCCACGAACCTTCCTGCGCTGCGCCGAGGACCGGGCGCTGCCACCGGCCACGCAGGACCTGATGATCGCGGAAGCCGACCGGGCCTTCCCCGGTAACCCGTTCACCGTGCACACCCTGCCCGGCAGTCACACCCCGTTCGCGGCCCGGCCGGACGAGCTCGCCGCGGTCCTCGCCTCGTGAGCCGGCGTCGGCCCGTGAGCCGGCCTCGCCTCGTAAGTCGGCCTCGGCCCGTGAAGGGTTACCCGTCCCTGAGCGCGGGACGGCCTGCGGCCGGTGGCGGCGGGCGGCAGCACCCAGGACCGGTGGGCCGCCGTCGTCGGACCCGATGCCGCCACGCACTGGGCCCCGGCCGGGTTCGACACCGCAACCCGCACCCTCGGCGTCCTGGCCGAAGCCCCGGACCGGGCCACCCAGCTCCGCCCGTCCTGTCGTCGCTGCGGCTCCGTCCCGGGGTGGATCGTCCTCACGGCGAGAACCGGATCAAGAGGCGGAACTAGTGCCTTGGTTGCAGCGACGACGAGGCGGGCTCTGGTGCGGTGCCGGTCTACAGGGCAGTCTCGTATTCGATGACTTCGGTGTGAGTCAGGCCCGGGACGCGTTTCCGCAGCGGGTGCATGGCGGTGATCCGGCCAGTAGACGACCCAGACCAGTTCGTGCTCCTCGACTCCGGACACCGCCAGCCGTCCCGCGTAACTGCGGTCCAGGTCCTCCTGGGCTGTGCGCCTGGCGTACTCGCGGTCGATCACGCCCGGTCGCATCCCGTATGACCGCTTGGGTGACCGGTGGTCTTCGCGCCTGGGCCGGGGCCGTCATGCCGGGGTGATCCGCTCGACGGGTGAGGCCGGCTTCGGGCGGGGCGAGGCTAACCCTCGGCGCCCACGAGGTCTTGGGCCGCGTGGCTGAACGCCTCCGTGGCGGGCGTCGCGCGGTCACGGTGGTGGAGCAGGCCCCACCGCACCGGGGGTGCGTCGGCCAGCGGGCGGTAGGCGACATCGGGGCGGGGGTGGTAGCGGCGGGCCTGGGCGCCGAGCGGGAAGCCGGCCCGGCCCGTGCCGACGAGGGTCAGGATCTCGTTCAGTGTGCCGCCCTCCGGGCCGGATGGGATCGGTCGGCCGGTCGGCGTCCGCATCGGGGTGCGGTCGGCGCGGAAGGACTCCGGTACGGCGGAGGGAAGTTGGACGAGCGGGATCCCGGCCAGCTCCTCCAGTGTGACAGAGTCCTGCTGCGCGAGCGGGTGACCGGCGGGCAAGGCGATCATCCGGGGCTCACTCACCAGGACCGGACCCGCCACCAGATCGGGCTCGCGCAACGGGTACTCCGCGAACACCAGGTCCACCTCGCCCGCGCGCAGCAGGCCTATGCGGTCGACGAGTTCGGCCTCCCGGAGCACCGCCTCCCAGCCGGGCAGCCGTTCCCGGAACCGCTCCGCGACGCCGACGAGCAACTGCCCGGCCGCCGGGCCCGCGAACGCCACCCGCAGTGTTCCGGTGCGGCCGTGCCCGGCGTCGGCGACCCGCCGGACGGCGGCGCCTACCGCCTCCCACGCGGGCCGCAGCTCTTGCGCCAGCTGCGCCCCGAGCGCGGTCGGCTCCACCCGGCGGCTCGTCCGGACGAACAGCGGTGCGCCGAAACGCCGTTCCAGCTTCCGTACGGTCTGGCTGATCCGTGCGGTGGAGACGTGCAGCCGCTCAGCCGTCCGCCCGAAGTGCAGTTCCTCGGCGAGCGCCAGGAATGCCTCGATTTCGTGCCGCTCCAGCATCCGTACCGCCTCTCTCCAGCTACATCGTTAATCTTCGCTTCACGATCGTTGCGCAGCCTCTCATTGATCGTCCGACCGCTCCGACGGGAGGGTGGACCCATCGCCCAACGACAGCCACCCAACCGGGAGTTTCACCGTGTACGTCACCACTGACCGCGCCCTCGCCGCACCCGCCTCCGACCCGGCCGCCGTCGCCGCCGAGCTTCGCGACCGGACGGAGATCCTGGACGCCCTTCTCCGCTTCGGCCTCGGCCAGGACCTCCACGACCGCGAGCTCTTCGCCTCCTCCTTCACCCCGGACGCCGAACTGGACTTCCGCCCCGCGGCCGCCGCATGGGGCGCCGAGCCCCCGGTGATGGTCGGCCGGGACCACATCGTGACGACCATCCTCGGCATGTTCGCCGGGCGGGTGGCCACCACCCATCAGGTCACCAACCCCCGTATCACCGTGGCCGGCGACCGGGCCCGGCTCACCGGCCTCGTCGAGGCGCAGCACCTGCTGACCGCCGCCCCCGCGACGCGCGCGCTGCTCAAGAACCGCTACGACGTCGAGCTGCACCGTGACGGTGAGCGCTGGCTGATGCACCGGGTGCGGATCGACAACGTGTGGTTCACCGGTGAGCCGCGGGCGATCTTCGGGTGAGCGCCTCGGAGACCCAAGGAGCCCGATCACTGCGAGCTTCACCGTCCCGGGGCTGCGGCTCCCGGTCCAGGGCCCCCGTCGCCTCACACGCCGAAAGGGGGCAGCCGCGCCACGCGTGTCTGCCCCCGGCCTCGGGGAGCAATGGAACGGTGGTTGGTGTCGAGCGCTGACCGACGCCATGGACGCCGTTGACGACGGGTGTTCCCGCCGGCTATCCGTGCCTGTCCGGTTCGGCGTCGGCGAAGGCGCGCTATCCGTCGAGATCTCGGGCTGGGCAAGGACGTCGCCGCGGTGTACGACTCGGACCGAATCCGGGCCGTCATCGGATGCTGATCTGCCGGCGTAGTGAGGTCGTGTCGGACATTCAGCAGGTCCGCCGGACCCCGGTCTTCGGCCTCGCCACCGCAGGCGTCCGGCTCGCTCGACCGCTTGTGCGTCAGTCCGGCAGCCAGTGCAGCTCGTGCGCCAGGGTTTTGGCGGCGGCACGGATGCGGCGGTGCAGTGGCGACTGCTCGCGTGGGAGGACGAGGTGGATCGTCAGGCTGGGTGCGCCCCGCAGCGGTCGCCAGGTGAGACCGGCCGGTTGTGCCGTGGCCGCGGCTTCTCCGGCCGGGGCGAGCGTGACCCCGTCGCGCAGGTCGCGCTGGGACATGTCGAAAGAGACTGCGGACGTGTGGAATCGGGGCTGTGGTTGGGTGTCTCGGAACAGTGCGGACAGCTGATCGTGGATCACGGGGTTGGCCGCACGGTCCGGGAGGCGCAGCGGGTACGCGGCCGCGTCGGCGACCTCGATCTCCGGGTGTTCGGCCAGCGGATGGTGTTGCGCCAGCTGGACACCGACGCGCGCACGCCGCAGCAGGAACCGGCGCACGCCACGGCCCGGCTGTTCACCGCGGGTGATCCCGGCATCGATGCGGCCGTCGGCGACCGCGGGGGAGATCTCCGGTGTCGCCATCGGGACCGCGCCGACCTTGAGTCCGGTGTTGTCGCGAATCAGCCTGTCCACCAGGGCGGGTGCCGTCTCGGCCCCGGCGCTGAGGCTGTATCCGATGCGCAGGGTGCCCAGTTCACCGGCCGCCGCGCTCCGGGCGGTGTCCCATGCCCGGTCCAGCGCCGCCAGCGCGGGCGGCGCGGACTCCGCCAACGCCGCACCGGCCGCGGTCAATACGACGCTACGCGTGTTGCGGGCCAGCAGGGCCGTGCCGAGTTCCGCCTCCAGCCGGCGCATCCGGGCGCTGAGCGCGGGCTGTGCGATACCGATCCGTGCGGCCGCGCGGGTGAAGTTCAACTCCTGTGCCAGCACCAGGAAGTACCGCAGGCTCACCGTATCCGGTGCCACGTGCCCTCCCTGCCGATTGATAACGATCCGTTCTGAGTCTATTCCGTACCGGTCTTTCCCCCGGGCGCACATCAAGCCCTAGCCTGCGCATGCCGGGATCGATCGATCTGAGTGTCGATTCGAAGTCGGACCTCGTCCGGCCGAACACAGGAGGATTCCATGGCCAAGGGCTACTGGGTCAGTGTCTACCCCGCCATCTCCGACCCTGGGAGGCTGACTGCCTACGACAGGCTGGCCGGTCCGGCTGTCCGGGCTGGGGGCGGGCGCCTCCTGTCCCGTGGCGCTCGAGTCGTCGCCCGTGAGGCCGGAATCACGCAACGCGCCGTTCTGATCGAGTTCGACAGCTTTGAACAGGCCGTCGCGGCATACGAGAGCGAGGCGTACCAGAAGGCGCTGGCGGCCCTCCCCGACGGCTTCGAGCGCGACCTCCGCATCATCGAAGGCATCGACTGACGGGCGGGCCCGGCCAGCGCCGAGCAGCCGTCACCTGAGACGCACACGGTGCTGAACGACGACTCGCGAGACGAGTTCGAAGCCGGGGTGGTCGGTGCCGTCGAGGGTGAAGTAGCGCACGGCGGTGAACTGGGCCTCGATCCGGACTTGGACCGGTTCTTGGTTTTCTTGATGTGGCCGTAGAGCTGGTCCTTGCCCAGGTCGTAGGCTGCGAACAGGTGCCGCACCCCGTGCGGGCGGGTGTAGGTCGCCCGTTGGCGGGGTCTGGGCTCGCGGTCGGGGTCCTGGTGTCTGCCGCTGTGTTCGGCCTGCTGCCGGCCGGGGTGGGGCTGGAGGTTGAGCGGGCCGAACTCGTCCATGCGGAAGATGACTTCGGGCTCACCTTCCTCGGGTATGACCTCGCCGTCGGCGATCGCGTAGAGGTGTTCGACGCCAGCCTTCTTGGCCGCGCAGTCGGGGTTGCGGGAGGCCTTCCAGGTCTTCACGCTTTGAAGAGGAGACGCCTTCCTCGCGGAGCAGGACCCGCAGGCCCTCGTGGCTGATGTCGTCGACCACCCCCCTCGGCGACCAGGAAGTCGGCCGGCTTGGCCGGGCTCCAGGTCGAGAACGGCAGGCCGCCTACCCGGACGTGCCAGTCGATCAACTCTGGGCGGTGTCTGCCGAGCGACACGAGCCCGGCCGCCGGACGGGGACGTTGTCCAACCGTGCCGGCAGCGGCCATCGTGGAGTTCTCAGTGGACGGCCGGTTTCGGACGGCCGTGCCCGGGTTCCACTCATCGGGTGAACCCCACCCCTGAGTGGGGCGCTGCGAGCTGACGGCCTGCCAGGATTGCTCGGGTTCGAGTACGAATCACTTCGGCGACCAGGGAGATACCGATGACTGGCAACCCGCAAGCGGGCCAGACACAGCAGAACCAGCCCGGCCCGTATGACATTGTCCTCGTCGGGGGGCGCGTGGTGGACCCCGAGAGGGAGGTCGACGAGGTCCTCAACGTGGGGATCACGGGAGGCCGGGTCGCGGCGATCGCACCCGAGCCGCTGGAGGGCACGACGGTGATCGACGCCGAGGGCCTGGTCGTCGCCCCCGGGTTCATCGATCTCCACTCGCACGGCCAGCAGCTGCCCGCAGCGTGGATGCAGGCCTTCGACGGGGTGACCACCGCGCTCGAACTGGAATCGGGACTGCTGCCGATCGGGGAGTTCTACGACAACGTGGCCGCCGAGGGCCGCCCGATCAACTACGGCGCCTCCGTCGCGTGGACGTACGCCCGCATCGCGGAGAAGGAGGGCCTGGAGCCCAAGGCTGATCTGGTGTGGTTCCAGGAGGCGTTCTCGCGCGACGGCTGGCAGAACAGCCTGGCCGACGACGGCGAGGTCGAGCGCATCATCGCCCGCGTCGAGAAGGGACTGCTGGAGGGCGGCCTGGGCATCGGCATCAACGGCGGCTACGCGCCGGGCTACGGGCGCAAGGAGTACCACGCGCTCGCCAAACTCGCCGCGAAGCACAAGGTGCCGACCTTCACGCACGTGCGCTACCTCTCCGTCCAGGAGCCGGAAAGCGGCTTCGAGGCGCTCGGCGAACTCATCTCCCTCGCCGCGGCGACCGGCGCGCACATGCACATCTGCCACCTCAACGCCAACGCCGGCCGGGACGTCAAGGCCTGCGTGGAACTCATCGCCGAAGCTCAGGAGAACGGCGTACCGGTCACCGTCGAGTCGTACCCCTACGGCGGGTGCTCGAGCACCGTGGGTGCGGAGGTCTTCCGGGGGGACTGGCTCGCACGCTGGGGGGCGGAAGACGCCTCGGTGATGGAGCTCAACGGCGAACCGATGACCCAGGAGAAGATCGACGAACTGCAGAAGAACGCGCCCGGCACCGTCGTCAACATGCACTTCCTGCACCCCGACGACAAGCCCGAGGACGCCGAACTGCTCGACCTGTCCGTGCTGTTCCCCGGGGCCGCGATCGCGTCGGACGCGATGCCGTGGGTGAACAAGGACGGCACCCTGGTCGAGGGCGATGTCTGGCCGCTGCCCGCGGAGGCCTTCGCTCACCCGCGGTCGGCCGGCTGCTTCTCCCGCTTCCTCTCCCGCTGGGCGCGTGGCGCCGACGGGGAGAAGCCCAAGGTGTCGCTGGTCGAGGCGATCCGCAGGACGAGCCTCATCCCGGCGCAGATCCTGGAGAAGTCGGTGCCGCAGATGCGTAGCAAGGGCCGGATCCAGGTCGGCGCGGACGCGGACATCGTGGTGTTCGACCTCGCCACCGTGCAGGACAACGCGACGTTCACCGCGCCCGCGCAGCACTCCACCGGCTTTCGGCACGTCCTCGTGAACGGAACTCCCATCATCCGGGACGGCAAGGAGCTCCTGGAACAGCGCCCGGGCAAGCCGATCCGCCGAGCCCGAGCCACCACCCTGCCCGGAGCGCCGGGTACCGGTGCGGCCGAGCGCGTCGAAGCGAGCTGAGCCGCACGCCCAGCGTTCAGCGACCGTGTGCTGCAGAGTGTCCGGGTGCGTGTTGATCTCGTTCCGGACGACCTGTGGGAGCGGGTGGCCCCGTTGCTGCCACCCGCTCCCGACCGACGACACCGCCGTCCCGGGAGACATCGCGTTCCGGACAGGACAGCCCTCGCCGGCATCATGTACGTGCTGCGGACCGGTGTCGCCTGGCGCGACGTCCCCGCTGAAACCGTGGGCTGCTCCGGTGTCACGGCTTGGCGCCGGCTGCGGGACCGGACCGAGGCCAGCCGGAGCAGGAGGAGCTGGTGCACCCGGAGCTCGTGCACCGGGAGCTGGTGCACCCGGAGCCGGAGCAGCGGGCAGCGGGCAACGGGCGCAAGCCTGTGAAGAGCCCGCCGAGCGGCTCGAGTACCGCCTCGCCCAAACCCTCCGGCTCCCCTTCACCGCACGCCGGGGGAGGCCACGTGTCGTCACCCCTGCTGCACCCCGGCCGCTTCGGCCGCGGCAACGCCCCGCTGCCGCGCAACCTCCTGCTGCTGTTCTTCATGCTCCTGTTCGTTCCCGCGATCGCCGCCGGAGCCATCGCCTGGCGTCGCGGCAGGGCAGGGCGCCGCACCGACGAATCCTCAGGGGCACCATGGGACAGGTAAGGGGAGTGATCGACATTGTCGCCGGATTCGTCGTCGCCGGGGGCGCTGCTCTCCTCAACAGCCGTAAGACCAGGCGATCGGCCTCGACGGACGAGGCGCGCGCGACGACACGGCCGAGTACCTGACGATGATGGTCGGTGTGTTGTACGCCTTGGTGCTGGGCGTCGCGCTGGTTTCGGCGTGGGAGGCCAAGGACGACGCCAATACCGACATCAGTGCCGAGGCGGGGGCACTGCAGCAGACGTATCTGCTCGCCGACGGGCTGCCACCCGCCGACGCCCAGCGGGCCCGCTCGGCGACGATGACCTACGCCGCCTACGTGCGGGGCGAGGAACGGCCCCTCATGGAGCAGCGCGAACCGCTGGGCGCGCGCGGCTGGGTGCTGCTGCACGATGTGCAGAACGCGTGGGGGTCCTTCGAGCCCACCAGCAGCGCGCAACTGCAGCTGGACCAGCCGGCGTTCGGGCAGATCTCCGCCGCTTACCAGGCCCGCCACGGTCGGGAGGCGGACGGACGCCGGGGCATGTCGGGCGTCTTGGGGTTCGGCCTGATCGCCGGCGGTGCGCTCACCCTGGGCCTGATGTTCCTCTTCGGGATCGAGCGCAACCGTACCCATCTGGTTCTGGCGGCGGGCTTCACCAGCCTCATCGCCTTCATGGTCGTCCTCATCTACGCCTTGAACTCCCCCTTCGGAGGCCCGCTCGGCCTGAGTCCCGTGCTCTTCACCGACGTCGGTCTCGGCGGCTGAGACGGTGCCCGTCGGGTGACACGAGGGCGCCGGAGCCCGTGAGCCAGGGGCTTGTTCGCGGGCGCGAAGCGTCAGGCAAACGTCCGGCCAACAGCGTTCCTCGACCGGCGGCGCACGGGCAGAATGCTGCGCGGACGGCCAGGCGCCCCGCGCCGGGGGGCATGGTTGTCCACCGTTTCAGCACCCCGGGCCCACGGATCACGGAGGAACCATGCGTCGTCGTATCGGAGCAATCATCGCTGCCGCCTCGCTGACGGGCATCAGCGTCGTCGGCCTGTCGGGAGCCGCCCACGCCGGGACGACCGGCTCGGTGAGCATCTCGGTTCCCGGCTGCATCGGCCATCTGAACCTCTCGGCCAACTGGGCCTACGGTCACCTGGACTCTTACACCACCACCTGCTGGCTGACCATCTTCGACCGGAACGACCAAACCGGGGGAAAGACCTCCCAGACCATCTCCTACGGGCCCGGTGGAAGCGGCGACACCGGGCAGTTCTACCACGACAGCGTCGTCCACGCGGTCGCCATAGCGATCTCCAACGGCAGCCAGAGCACCGGCTCGGCCTGGTACCACTGAAGCGGGGGCGGGGTTGAGCCGCAGGAGGTAGGCGATGCGGGCTGGGCCCCAGCGTCGCAGGACGCGGACCTTGATGATTCGCCGCTCGGTGTGGGTCGGGGTCCGGCGCGGGCTGTGGTGAGGCCGGCTGGAGCGGTCGCTCATGCCGGCCTCGCCGAGCGCGCGGTAGCGGTCGGCCCAGCGCTTCGCGGTGGTGGGCGAGACCTGGAAGCGCTCGGCGGCCCGCCGCAGCGGCCAGCCGTCCTCGACCACGCACCGAGCCAGGCGCAGACGTCCGGTCTCGGTCAGCGGCGCGTTACGGTGTGGCATGAGGGCCTTTCTGGTCGCCGGTGAAGCTGTCGCAATCCACACCTGGCCAGAAGGTCCTCACTCATTTCAAGATCACCACGCACGGGGAGGCCGATGCTGCCGCCCACGGCATCACGTGTCGCGGTGCCCCAGTGCGTCCCCTTTCGGGTGAATGTCCCAAGTCCCGTGCTCGCACACGGTGGTGCCGGCTGTACTCACATGAGTGCAGAGCGGCCTCCGCCGGGGCTGCCGACGGAAAGGATGGACAATGCGCGTATCACGTGGGGCCTTTGCCCTGGTTCTCGCGGCCGCCACAGTGCTGGTTCCGACACTCCTGCCACCCACCGCGGCCGTTGCCGCGACGACCTGCCACGGCAATGCCTGCGACGGCCAGAGCCCGAAGGCGACCGGTTGCGCGGCGGACGCGCAGACGATTCCCGACACCGCGGTCCCCCCGGGACACCACCAGGCTGTGCACGCGTGGCTGCGCTACTCCAAGAAGTGCCACTCCGTCTGGGCACAAGCCGACAAGTCGAACGGCTGGGGCTTCCGGCTGCAGACCGACAAGGTCTCCTACGACGGGACGACCGTCATGTCCGGCCCGACCTACACCTCCATGACCGGCGCGGACCAGCGACACCGCGTCGGCCTCCAGGACGCCGGCGACGGCCAGTGGACGTACGGAGACTGGCGCAAGGGAGGCCTGTGACCACCGGCCCCGACGCCCGCGTCACCCAGCACCGCCAGATGACTTCCGGTCAGAAGACAGACGGACCAGCCGGCCTGCTGGCCGTGATGGCGCACCCCGACGACGAGTCCCTGGTGGCCGGCGGCGTTCTCGCGAAGCACGCCGCCGCCGGCGCCCGGACGACGGTGGTCACCGCCACCTGGGCGCACGGTACGCAGCGCGCGAGGGAGTTGGCCCAGGCGGTCCGGATCCTCGGAGCGGGCGAGCCCCGCCTGCTCGGGTGGGCCGACCACCGCGTCCCCGACTCCGCGCCCGGGCGGCCACGGCTGTGCGACGCGCCGCTGGACGAGGCCGTCGGACAACTCGTCAGGATCCTGCGCGAGGTACGGCCCCAGGTCGTCGTCACGCACGACGCCCACGGCGGGCTGACCGGACACCCCGATCACGTCCACACTCACCGCGTCGCCCTGCTCGCCGTCCAGGCCGCCGCACTTCGGCACTCCTACCCCGATGCCGGGGAACCCTGGCAGCCCCACGCCCTCTACTGCGCGACCCACCCGGACTCCGCCGTCGCCGACCTGGGTCCGCTGCTCACCCGGGTCGGCAAGTCCGCCCTCAGCGTTCCCGACGAGCACGTCACCGCGACCATCGACGTCCGTCCCTGGCTGACGCAGAAATGGTCCGCGGTGCTCGCCCACGCCAGCCAGCTCGGAAGGGACCGTCCGCTGCCCAGCCTCCTGTTCCGCCTGAGCGCCGACGCCCGAGAGCGGATCCTCGCCACCGAGTACTACACCCGCATCGCCCTCCGGCCCATGTCGGGAACCCAGCACGAGCTGACACCCTGACCGGGCATGCTCTGCCGGCGCTGGATGCTTACAGCGCATGGCGGTCGAGCTGGCCGACCCCGAGGAACATCTTCGGTGGCTTCCCCGCCCTCTCGTGTCGGCTCTTCCGCTGCCGGGGAACGATTGTCTGATCCGGGATGACCTGGTGATCTTCAATCTCATCGGGGGAGACAACCAGCAGACCGACATCCAGCTCTCAACCGATCCGGACGTGGTCAGGTTCTGCAACGACGCGTTCGAGCGGGCTTGGTCGCTCGGCGTCCCCAACGGTAAGTACAAGCCGTAACGACATGTCGGACCAAGAACCATCCGAGTCCGCGAAGCGCGCTTTCGGGACCCAGCTCAAGGAACTGCGCCGGGACATCAGCCTCTCGGCCGTCGAACTCGCGCGGCGATGCGGTTGGCACGGGACCAAGGTGTCGAAGATCGAGCTGGACTTGCTGGAAGAAGGCGCCTACGAGGTGGAGGACGGCTCCATCCGCTTTCTGGAGCGCGCGGGCGGCTCCAGCCACAACGAGGTCGTGAACGAGATCCCGACGCAGATCCCGCCGACCCTCCAGGACATCCATATCAACAGCCCGTCCGGCGCAGTCGATTTCACCCCGCTCACCGCCGCCCCGAACCTGCGACGACTCCACCACCACAACGGTGCGACCACCGACCTGGCCCCGGTCCGCGCCCTGCCCGTCGAGGCCCTGCGGGTCACCCTCGACGGCAACGACCTGACCCCCATCGCCGGCCACCGCCACCTCGCCACCCTCAACCTGGGCACCACGGCCGCGACCGACCTCGCACCGCTGCGCACCGTCCCGAACCTGCGCTGCCTGGACCGCTCCCGAGTCGACACCCAGGACCTCGCCGTCCTGGCCGATCTTCACGGTCTGCGCTGTCTGGCACTCACCGCACAGCAGTGGTCCGTCCTGCTGGACGAAGGCAACGCACCCCCCAACCTCGCTGCCGCGCGTCTGGTGAGCGACGACGTCGGTTTCGACGACGCCCCGGCCTGGTCGGCCCGCCTCGGCGGTATCAGCGGTGACGCGTTCCGCGTTTCCGGCACCTTCGGGTCCAGCGGCGGTTGAGTCCCTGACCTCACACCCTCGTGGAGGGCGAGGGGCCGCTCCGGGGCCGCTCCGGGGAGGTGGAGCGGCCCCGGCGGACATCAGCGGGTGCTGACGTCTGTGGGTGCTGACGTCTGCGGGTGCCGAGGTCAGCGGGTGCTGAAGTCGGCGTTCCAGGAGGCCGTGCCCGTGCGGGCCAGGCCGACCTCGTTGTAGTTGCCGATCATGATCCCCAGGTGGCCGGGGGAGTTGATCCAGCCGTCGACCGCCGCGTCGATGTTCGTGGGCCCGTAGAAGGCGATCTCGCCGAAGCCCCGCCCGGTGTAACCGAGGCCCGCCGCGATGCTGCCCGAGTCGCAGAAGTGCCCGGAGACCCGGCGCTGGTCCATCTGGTCGGCATTGCACTTCGCGGCCTGGGAGAGCGTCGAGTTGAGCCGCACCGGCGCCTTGCCGTACTGGGCGCGGACGGCGTTCAGCCGGTCCAGGAAGCGCTGCTGGTCGGAGGTGACCGGGCCGGGACCGGGGCCCGGGCCGGTGCCCGACCCGACCAGGTCGAAGCGCTGGGACATGGTGCCGTCGCAGCCCTCGACGGTGACCTCCCGGTCGAGGCCGTGGTAGGTCAGGCAGCCGTTGCCGTTGGCGTTGTGGAGGTAGGTGCCGCCCTCGGCGGCGGACTCCAGGGTCCACTGCTGGTTGTCGCCCGCCCACCAGTGGATGAACTGGGTGGTCCGGCCGTCCCGGGTGTCCATCTCCAGCACGCGCTCGGTGCCGTTGACGTTGCGGGCGAAGTCGACCCGGTCGCCGGGCTTGTTGGAGATCCAGAACGAGGTGGAGGCGTCCTGGTAGCTACGGGCGACGATCCGCGAGCCCTCGCCGTCGGCGCTGGCCAGCGAGTGGTGGTTCTGGTGGTCCTGGATCGTGACCATCTGCTCGACCACGCCCGTGGGCGCGGCGTTCGCCGGCGCCGCGAGCAGCGTGGCGCCGCTCGCGGACATCGCGGAGACGGCGAGAGCCAGGGCCGCCAGCCGGGTGCGGCGGCGGGCGCCGGCGTCCGGACGGTGGGTGCGGGTGGACGGGTGGGACACGGGAGTCTCCTACGCTCGGCGGACCGCGTGCGGATGTGCAGGCGGATGCAGGGCATGACAACAGGGCCGGGTAGACAACCGGTCAACGGTGCGTCAACGCGATCGGCGCCGGGCCGCGTGAGTGGTGGGCGGGGTGGGCGGGGCGGCAGGTTCGTGGAGAGGGGCGAATGCCTCCGCCGCCGCGCGCCCTTCGGAAGGGCCCACACGCCCCCTGCCGTCCGGTGCACGGCTGCGCCAGGATGGCGGACGACTCTGTCCATCACGGCCGAAGGGGACGCGCACGGGTGACCACTCCAAGCCCGCACCGGATCCGGGGAAGGGCGATCCGCCCCCGAACAACGCGGACGGCAAGGTGGAGAAGCTGGCCGCCGGCACGGGCAGGCACAAGAAGGACTGAGTACGGGTGAGCGACGACGACGTCCTGGCCACCCAGCGCAGGGCCCTGGACGCGGAGATGGAGCGGCACGGGCAGTGGCCGACCGGTGCGCCGTGGCTGCGCGAGGCCTTCGCCGTACTGCCCCGCGACCGGTTCGCGCCGGAGCGACTGTGGAGCTGGGGCGGCTGGGCGTACGTGCCGGTCGACCGCGCGGCCGACCCGGACGCCTGGGCCGACGAGGTGTACGGCGACGTCAGTTCGGCCGCGATCACCCAGGTCGCCGGCGGGCATCCCGTCGTCGTCGCTGTCCGCGCCCGGCGTGGTGGCCGACATGCTGGACAGCCTGCGACTGGAACCCGCACACCGGGTGTGGGACGTCGGCACCGGCCAGGGCCGGACGGCGGCGCTGTCCGCCTGGCGGGCCTGCCCGATGCGCTGGACGGGAAGGAACGGCGAGGGTCTGCGGCCTCGGCTACAGAGATTCCCGACGGTGCCGGGTAGTCAGGCGTTCATGGAGAACGAACGGCGGCTGACCCCGCGTGGGTGGTGCTGACGGCGTCCCGCTCGCGCGCCGCCCGGGGACCGCGGCCAGGCCCCCGGGCTCCGGCGCCGACCGCTCCACCGTTCCGAACCGGGAGAGGTAGTGCCGTCGCAGGTGCGGCGGGGCCGGAGCCTCGGGGTCTCGGCTACGGGCACGGAAGCGCACGGCTTGCCTGCCGGTACTGCTCACGCGACTTCGAGCCAGCTCGTCAGGAGAGTTCCCGCACCAGCCGGGCGATGGTCGGGGTGGGGACGGAGTGGGCTTCGGCGGCCCGCAGTACCGCGCCGCCGATGGCGTCGAGTTCGGTCGGTCGGCCCGCTTCGACATCGCGCTGCATCGAGGACCTCATCGTCCCCGGGATCCGGTCGAAGGCGGCGAGCAGCGTCGGCAGGTCGGCCGGGGCGCCGACCGCTGCGGTGACGGCGGTGATCTCGGCCAGGACGGCGAGGAGTTCGTCCCGGTGCTCGGTGCGTACGACGCCGATCTCGTCGGCGTGCCGGGTGGTCAGCAGGGCGAAGGGCGCGAGGAACGAGAGCTTGCTCCAGAGCACCGCCGTCTCGTCCTCGCGGAGCGTGACGTCCAGCCCGGCGTGCCGCAGCTGCTCGGCGAACTCCTCTACGGGCGCGGCGAGTTCGATGGCCGCGAACGGGCTGGCGTGCTCGATCCGGCCGGGTGCGGTCCGGGTGGCCTCGACCCGGATGGCCCCGGCCACCACCCGCCCGGCCGGGTAGCGCTCGTGCAGCAGAGCCATGTGGTCCAGGCCGTTGAGCAGCGGCACCACGATGCCGGTGCCGAGGGCCTGCGGCGGCATCCGGTCGAGTGCGGCGGCCAGGGACGTCTCCTTGACGGTCACGAAGGCGGCGTCCACCGGCTCGCGCAGCTCGGTCGCGGCCTCCACCCGGGCGGTGAACTCGCCGAACTGGGTGCTGCGCACGTGCAGTCCGTCCCGGGCGAGGACAGCCGCGGTCTGCTCGCCGGCCAGGCAGATGACGCGGTGGCCGTCGCGCGCGAGCAGGCCGGCGATCAGGCCGCCGACGCCGCCCGGGCCGAGGACGGCGACGGTGAGGGGGGTGGTGGTCATGCGAACTCCTTGTGGCGTCGGGAGTGGTGGAGAGGAGTCGGAAGGGATCGGAGAGGAGCCGGACGGGGTCGGTGGGCGCGGGTCGGTGCCGCTAAGGGATCTCCCAGTAGAAGCGGCCCTCCAGGCCGTCCGGGCTGAGGAAGCCGGTGCCGACGCCGTAACCGAAGTTGAGGAAGTACGGGTCGTCGTCGTCCGGGGCGTCGGAGAGGGAGAAGAGGTACTGCCAGGGCGCGGGCACCCGGGCCTGACCGTTGGGGAAGGACGGGAGGCCGCCGAGGTGGTCGTAGACGTGGCCGCCGTCGGGGAACCGGACCTCGGGGCCTTCGTGGCGCAAGTACCGCTGGAACGCGGCCCGTTCGTCCATCGAGTGGTCCAGTTCGGCGGACAGCGCCAGCAGGTCGAGGTGGAACTCGACCGGCATCGTCGCGTCGCTCCCGGGCTCGTGGCGCCAGAGCGTGCGACCCCGGGTGCCGGGCGGGCCGATCACGGCGAAGGACGGGATCCGGCCGCCCGGCTGGACGAGCAGCACGCCGTCCCCGGCCTCCGGGTCCATGCCGCCCATGATCTGCTCGACCTCGGCCAGGAAGAGGTACGCCAGCCGCAACTCCTCGCCGGGGACGGGGAACTGGCCGATGAACACCAGAGGATCGCCGGTGCCGGGGGTGAGCGGCCAGGTGGGCTCGGCCAGCCAGCAGGGCTCGCCGCCGAGTTTGGGGACCGGCTCGGTGATCGGCCGCTGGGCCGGGCGCGCGGACAGCTCCAGGCGGGGGAGGAAGGCGGCGTCGTGCGGACCGGTGGCGGTGCCGGTCGGGTACGGGGACGGGTCCGGCGGGGTCATCGGGGTCATCGGGTGGCCTCGGGAGCGGTGCAGTGGAGGGAGACGAAGTCGAAGTGGTAGGGCGCCTCGTGGCGCGGCTTGCGGCCGGGCGCCGGCCGGGGTGGCCGACCGGCGTCCGCGCGGAGGTGGAGCGGGCCGTGGCGCAGGTTGCCGTGGTCCGGGTCGGGCACGGGCTGGCCCTGGGCGCGCAGGGCCTCGGCCAACTCCCGGCCCGGCCAACCGAACACGTCGATCCCGAGGTAGCCGACCGGGCAGGCGGGCCGATCGTCGCGCGGGTTCCGGCTCACCCAGACGCTCGCCAGAGCGTCGTCCTCGTGCGCGGAGAGCGTGACGTTCACACCGGGGAGCCGGAAGCTCAGGGCCCAGCGGGTGCCGCAGACGAAGGTCGGGTGCACCCCGTCCGGCAGCAGTTCGTCGTGTGGGGCCAGCAGCGCGAGCACCGCTGCCTCAGCGAGGCCGAACCGCAGTTCGGGCAGCGGGCCAGGCAGGCGGACGCCGTGGCCGGGGAGCAGGTCGATGGTCACCTGATCATGATTCCTCCTCGACGGCCCGGATGGCAGCCGGTTTTCTGTGGCGGGGATCATGGTCCCGGGCGGGGCCGCTGGGGGCCCGTCGGGGCGGGGCCGCTGGGGGCTGTCGGGCTGTCGGGCTGGGGCCGCTGGGGGCTGTCGGGTGAGGGCCCGGCCGTAGGTGGCGGGACCGTCTGCGCGGGGCGGTTCCGTTGACGGGGGAGCGGATGATGGCGGATCGGGTTCCCGGCGGACGCCCGGCTGGTGGCCGCCCTCCCCGGGCTGCTGGACGAGGCGGAGCAGCGGACCCGGCTGGTGGGCGCGTACGGGCTCGCCCGGCGGGACGACCCGGGGACGGCGGCGGCGGTCCAGCGGTCGGACCGCTCCCCTGGGCGGAGTACCGGTACGACTCCTGGGCGTACGCGATCCGGAGTTGGGAAGCGCGGAACCGGTCCGAGGGGGCGTAGGGCCAGTGGGCGGCGGGGTCTGGCCCCACCTGCGGGGTTCGGTTTTCCGAACCCCGGATTGGGGTGCCAGCACAATCGACCGGGCGGTCCCGGATGTCCAGGATTGGGGACATGAACGGGATGACCACGGCCGCCGTCGGGGCGGCGCACGACGGAGTGACGGGTGCGGCGCTCAGCGGCGAGGGGCTGCACCGCGAGTACGGGCGCGGCACGACCGCGGTCCGGGCGCTGCGCGGGGTCTCGGTGGCCTTCGCGCCGGGCACCTTCACGGCGGTGATGGGGCCCTCGGGCTCGGGCAAGACCACCCTGCTGCACTGCCTGGCCGGCATGGACCGCCCCACCCGGGGGACCGTCCGCTGGGGCGGTACGGAGGTGTCCGGCCTGCCCGAACGCCGACTGGCCGAGCTGCGGCGCACCAGGGTGGGGTTCGTCTTCCAGGCCTTCAACCTGATGCCCGCGATGACGGTCGCGCAGAACGTCGAACTGCCGGGGCGGCTCGCGGGGCACCCGCCGGAGCGGGCCCGGGTGCGGGAGGCGCTCGCCCGCGTCGGGCTGGCCGGGCGGGAGCACGAACGGCCGGGCCGGCTCTCCGGTGGCCAGCAGCAGCGGGTGGCGATCGCCCGCGCCCTGGCCGCCCGGCCCGAGGTGCTGTTCGCCGACGAGCCCACCGGCGCCCTCGACCGGGCGACCGGGCACGACATCCTCGACCTGCTGCGCGCGGGCGTGGACGAGGACGGGCGGACGTGCGTGATGGTCACCCACGATCCGGTGGCCGCCGGCTACGCGGACCGGGTGCTGCTGCTGGCCGACGGCACGCTGGTCGACGAACTGGTCCGGCCGACGGCCGCGCAGGTCGGCGAGCGGCTGAGCCGGCTGGGCGGGTGAGGGCGATGCGCGGCTCCGTGCCGGCCCTGGCGGTCGGTCAGATCAGGCGCCGACCGGCGGCCTTCGCCGGGCTCGCGACGGCGCTGTTCCTGGCGGTGGGGACGGTGACCCTGTTCGGCTCGCTGGTCGCCGCCCAGCTCACGGCCCCGGCCGCGGTGACGAGAGCGGTGGTGGCCGGACCGGGGCTGATGGTGATCGCGGGGGCGTTCGGTGAGATCGCCGTCCTGGTCGCGCTGTTCGTCGTGGTCAACGCGCTCGGCTTCACGCTCCGGCAGCAGCACCGCGACCTCGCCCTGCTGCGGACGGTCGCGGCGACGCCCCGTCAGATACGGCGGCTGGTGCGCCTCCAGATCACGGCGACCGTCCTGCTGGCGGCCGTCCCCGGCGGTGCGGCGGGCCTGCTCGCCGCCCGGGCCTTCCTCGACGCGCTGCAACGGCGCGGGATGGCAGCGCCCGGCCTGCGGATACCGGCGACGCCGGTGCCGGTGCTGACAGCGCTAGCGGTGGCGCTGCTGGTCGGCCTGGCGGCCACCGCGCTCACCGTCCGGCGGATCACCCGGCCCGCGCCGGCCGCCGCGCTGACCGACAGTGCGGCCGGTCAGGCCAGGATGGGCGTGGTGCGGCTGCTGGCCGGTGCGGCGGTGCTCGCGGGCGGCGTGCTGCTGCTGCGGCTGGCCGCCGGCCGACCGGCCGGGGAACTGGACAAGGCAGGGCAGGCGGCCCTGCTCGGTTCGCTGGTGCTGATGGTCGCGGTCGCCCTGCTGGGGCCGGTGGCGGCCCGGTTGTTGGCGACGCTGCTCGGCGCCCCGGCCCGGGTGCTGCTGCCCAGGGTCGGCTGGCTGGCGGACGCCAACATGCGCGGCTACGCGGTCCGGCTCTCCTCGGCGGTGGTCCCGGTCGCCCTGCTGGTCGGGCTCGCCACCACCATGCTAGTCCTCACCGGTACGGCGGAGCAGGCGGCCAGGGCGAGCGGGGCCACGACCAGCGTCACCAAGGCGAGCGACGTCTGGCTGCGACAGGCGGAACTCGGCCTGCTGGTCTGCTTCGCGGCGGTCTCCACCGTCAACACCCTGGTCGCGCTGACCGCTGACCGGCGCCGCGAGTTCGCCCTGCTGCGGCTGGTCGGGGCGACGCGGCGGCAGCTGCTGCGGATGCTCACCGTCGAGGCCGCGCTGACCACGGCGGTGGGGGTCCTGCTCGGCTCAGCGGTGGCGGGCGCGGCGACCGGGGCGTTCAGCCGGGCCGTCACCGGCTCGGTGGTGCCGGTGGTGCCGTGGGCGGCCTGCGGCTGGGTCGTCGCGGGGGCGGCGGTGCTGACGGTGCCGGGGATCGTGGGGACGGGGCTCTGGGCGGTCGGAGGGCGTGCGGTGGAGGAGGTGGCGGGAGAACGGGGGTGAGGCGGGCGGTGGGCGCGGGGCCGGAGTGGTTCGCCGGGCCGTCATCGCGTCGGTGGCGCAGGTGTGCCGCCGAAGGCGGTGTGGGGTGGAGAAAGGTGCGGGGGAGCGGGGCGAGGCGGGCGGTGGTGCCGGGTGGTTCGGGCGTGCGGCCGTTCCGGTGGTGACTGGGAGATGCTGGGGGTCGGTTGATCGGTGGATGGTGAGGCGTGTGGTGAGTCGTCGGCGGTGGCAAGGGCGGTCGGTGCGGGGCGGCGAGGTGGCGTTCGCCGTCCTCGGGCTGCCGCTGGGAGTGCTCGGCGGGGTCTACGCCGTGGCCGTGCTCTACGCGGGGGCCCTGCTCTCGCTCACCGTCCTGGGGTTGCCCTTCGTCGCCGCCGCCCTGGCCGGGGCCCGGGGGATCGGTGGACTGCACCGGAGGCTGGTCGGGCGACTGCTCGGCGAACAGGTTCCCGTACCAACGCCGTTGGCGCGCCCCTCGGGGCTGCTGGCGCGGGGCCGGGCGGTGCTGACCGACCCGGTCGCCTGGCGGGCGCTGCTCTACCTCCTCCTCCGGCTGCCGCTCGGAGCGCTCGGCTTCCTGGCCGCGGTCGGGCTGCCGCTCAGCTCGGTGTGGCTGATGGGCTTCCCGCTCTGGGTACGGCTGTTGGAGCCGGGCCCGAGGCCGGTCGACTGGCTGGACGTCGCCGGGATCCCGGTCGGCCTCGCGGTGCTGGCCGCCGTACCGGCCGCGCTGCGCGCACTGAGCCGCGCCAACCGGGCGCTGGCCCGGGCGCTGCTGGGGCCGGTGCGCTCGCAGCAGCGGGTGCGCGAGCTGGAGGCCGCCCGCGTCACGCTGCTGGCCGAGGGCACGGACCGGCTGCGGCGCCTCGAACGCGACCTGCACGACGGCACCCAGGCACAGCTGGTCGCGCTCGCCATCACCCTGTCGCTGGCGGACGACGCCCTCGGCGACCCGGCGGCCCCCGGGACGGACGCCGGCCCCGACCTCGGGCGGCTGCGGACCCTGGTCGACCGGGCGCGCGCGCAGACCGACGACACCATCACCGGGCTGCGCCGCCTGACCCAGGGCATCCACCCGGTGGCGCTGGACGCCGGGTTGGCCGAGGCGCTGCCCGGGCTGACCGCCACCTCACCAGTGCCGGTGGTGCTCCGGCTGGACCTGCGGGAGCGGCCCGCAGAGGTGATCGAGCGGGCCGTGTACTTCTGCGCGGCCGAACTCCTCACCAACGTGGCCAAGCACAGCGGCGCGCAGTCCGCCGGGCTGACCGCGAGCGCGGTCGACGGGAGGGTCCGGCTGACGGTCCATGACGACGGGCACGGCGGCGCCGCGATCGGCGCGGGTACGGGCTTGGCGGGGCTGGCCGAGCGGCTCGCGGCGGTGGACGGGGTGCTGCGGGTGGACAGTCCGCGCGGCGGGCCGACGGTCGTCACCGCGGAGCTGCCGAGCAGCTTGTGACGGGGGCCGTGGGCGGGGGCCGTGGGGGCGGGGGTCGTGGGACGGGGACGGGGGCCGGAGCTTGGGTCGGGGCTGAGGCTGAGGAAGGTGTGCCGGGCAGGGCGGCGGCCGGGGCGCGGGGCCGTCAGGAGCCGGTCTCCGCGAGGTAGGTCAGGACGGCCTTGACCCGGCGGTTGTCGGCGTCCGTCGCGGGCAGGTCGAACTTGCCGAAGACGGCCGCCACGTGCTTCTCCACCGCCCGCTCCGAGACCACCAGCAGCCCGGCGATCGAGCGGTTGGAGTGGCCCTGGGCCATCAGCTCCAGGACCTCGCGCTCGCGGGCGGTGAGGGAGTCCACCCGGCTGCGCCGGCCGCTGTGCAGCAGGCCGTTGACGATCTCCGGGTCGAGCGCGGTGCCGCCTGCGGCGACCCGGTGCAGGGCGTCCACGAACTCGGAGGTGCGGGCCACCCGTTCCTTGAGCAGGTAGCCGATGCCGGCGGCGCCGCCGGCCAGCAGTCGGGCCGTCCAGGCGGTCTCCACGTGCTGGGAGAAGACCAGGATCCCGACCTCCGGCGTGGCGGCCCGGATCTCGACTGCGGCCCGGATGCCCTCGTCGGTGTGGGTGGGAGGCATCCGGATGTCCACCACGGCGACATCGGGCCGGTGCTCGTGGACGGCGGTGACCAGCTCTGGGCCCGTACCGGCGGTGGCGACCACCACGCACCCGCGGGCGGTCAGGAGTTCGACCATCCCCTCGCGGAGGATCACCGAGTCCTCGGCGAGGACGACGCGGAGCTGCTTGTCGATCATGTCGCCATTATCGGGGTGGGCGGAGGAGGGCAGATATACAGCAAGGCTGGACAGTCTGGACTGATGAAATTACCGTGGAGTGGTGACCGAGAAGCGAACTGCCCCAACGATCCCGGACAGCCCGGCCGAAACCACCGGCCCGGTCGGTCCAGTCGATTCCGCCGGCCCCGCCAACCCGGCCGACTCCGCCAACCCGGCCGACTCCGCAGCGTTGGCCGCCCGGGAGCTCCGTGCCGTCTTCAGCCGGCTGCGCCGGACCCTCCGGGAGAAGGGGCAGGGGTCCAGCGACCTCACCCCCTCCCAGACCGCGGTGCTCAACCGGCTGATCGTCGACGGCGCCGCCTCCGCGAGCGCGCTGGCCGCCGCGGAGCGGGTCCGTCCGCAGTCGATGGCCGTCACGCTGGCCGCACTGGAGGGGCACGGGCTGATCGATCGCCGCCCCGATCCGGAGGACGGACGTCGACAACTGGTCGACCTGAGCGCCGCCGGGCTGGCGTGGATCGCGGACAGCCGTCGGGCCCGGGAGGAGTGGCTGGCCCGGGCGCTGCGGGAGGAGCTCACCGAGGCCGAGCGTGCCACCGTGCTGGCGGCGCTGCCCCTGATGGACCGGCTGAACCGGCGATGACTGGCCCGTCGACGCTGCTGGCACGGTTGCGCTCCCGCCGCCAGGACCCGCCCGGCCCGACCGGGGTTGACGGGGTGGACAGCCGGACCGGGGTGGACAGCCCGACCGGAGCGGACGGCCCGACCGGGGCCGACGGGGGCGGCCCGGCCGAGGTCGGGTTCAACCGTCGGCTGCTCGCCCCGATGGTGCTGGGCTCGGTGCTGAACCCGATCAACTCCTCGATGATCGCGGTGGCCCTGGTGCCCGTCGGCACCGCCTTCGGGGCGCCGCCCGCCGAGACCGCCTGGTTGGTGAGCGCGCTCTACCTCGCCACCGCCGTCGGCCAGCCGGTGATCGGGCGGCTGGTGGACAGCCACGGTCCGCGCCGGCTCTATCTGGCCGGGACGGCCCTGGTCGGCCTGGCCGGGCTGGTCGGCGCGCTCGCGCCCACGTTCGGGCTGCTGATCCTCGCCCGGGTGCTGCTCGGGATCGGCACCTCGGCGGCGTACCCGGCGGCGATGCACCTCACCCGCAGCGAGGCGGAGCGGACCGGCCGAAGCAGTCCCACCGGGGTGCTGACCGTGCTCGCGGTGGCCAACCAGACCATCGCCGTGGTCGGGCCCACGCTCGGTGGTCTGCTGATCGGGTTCGGCGGGTGGCGGTCGATCTTCGCCGTCAACGTCCCGCTGTCACTGGCCTGTCTGGTGCTCGGGGCCGCCCGGCTGCCCGCCTCGGTGCCGCGCCGGAAGGAGGGGGAACGGCTGGACCACGCGGGGATCGCGCTGTTCGCGGTCTTCCTGCTGGCGCTGCTGCTGTTCGTGATGAAGCCCGGCTCCGGGCGCTGGTACCTGCCGGCGCTCGCCGTGCTGGCCGGTGCCGGTTTCGTAGTCCGGGAGGGCGGGGCCCGCAGTCCCTTCATCGACCTCCGGGCGCTCGCCCGCAACCGTCCGCTGGTCGCCACCTATCTGCGCCAGGTGCTCGGCTACACCGCCGCCTACGCCTTCCTCTACGGCTACACCCAGTGGCTGGAGGAGGGGCGCGGGCTGAGCGCCGCCTCCGCCGGGCTGGTGCTGCTCCCGCTGTCGCTCACCGCGCTCACGGTCTCCGGCGTGACCGGTCGCAGTCCGGCGGTGCGCGGCAAGCTGCTGGTCGGCGCGGTGGTCCAAATGGCCGCCTGCGCCGCCCTGTTGGCGGCGGGGTCGGCGAGTCCGGTCGTGCTGCTGATCGGGGTCGGGGTGCTCGCGGGCATCCCGCAGGGGCTGATCGGGCTGGCCAACCAGACCGCGCTCTACCACCAGGCCGACCCGGCCGGCATCGCGGCCGCGGCCGGGCTGCTGCGCACCTTCATGTACTGCGGGGCGATGGCGGCCTCGGCCGCGAACGCGGCCTTCTTCCCGCGCGGCGCCAGTACGGGCGGGCTGCACCACCTCGCACTGTTCATGCTCGGTGGCGCGGCCCTCCTCTTCCTCCTGGTCCTGCCGGACCGCTCGCTCGGTCGGCTGGAAGTCACTTCTCCGGATCGGAGTTGACGGACCATCAGTTGGTTCGGCGATCGGATCAGGGCGGCCGGTCGTCGCCGGAGGGGCGGCCGCGCCAGGCGTGGACGCCGGGGCGACCTTGACCGCCTCGACGGCCTCGACGGCCTCGACGGGGTAGGCGTCCCGGACGGGCTTGAGCCGGGCGCGCTGCTCGTCCAGCCAGCGCGCCGCGGAGCCGAGTGTGAGTTGGCGTTCGGTGGCCAGGGTGACGAACTGCCCGCGAGTCGAGTCGGCGTGACGCTGATCTCGCAGTCCAGCCAGTCCAGCCAGGGGTGCCCGAGCGGGGGGCGCGGTGCGTGGCGTCCGAGGATCCGTACCCGTACGTCGCGGCCGCCGTTGCGGAGCCGGGTCGGCCGGGTCGGCCGACGGCTGGGGCAGGACAGCGGAACGGCAGGGGAGCCGCAGGGGCGGGTCCCTCAGTGCACGCCGGCCCGAAGGCACGCCCTACGCCTCGGCCTGCCGGTAGAGCGTGACCAGGAGGCCGTGCACCGGCGCGCCCTCCGGGTCCTCCTCCGTCTCGTCGACCAGTGCGGCCAGCGTCTCGGCGAGTCGTGCCGCCTTGGCCGGGCTGAGGCGGAGGTGGCGCAGTGTCAGGAGGTGGTCGGTGGGTGAGCGGTCCAGCTCCTGGGCGACGGCGCCGAGGAGCGCGGCCGTGCCCTCGGCCTGTGGTTCGGCGACGAGGAGGCGTTCGGCGCTCCGCCGGTAGTACTTCTCGGTGCCGCCGCGCACCTGTCGTGTTCCGGCGTCCTGGACCAGTCCCGCTTCGCAGAGCACCCGGAGGTGGTGGGAGACGCTGCCCTTGTTCACTCCGAGCTGCGCGGCGAGCCGGCTGATCGTCGACGGCCGGCTGCCGAGGGCGAAGAGCAGGCGCTGGCGCAGGGGGTGGGCCAGTGCGGTGTGCTGCAGTGGCGTGCTGATCGGCTGGACGTCTTCGTCTGGTTGGTGGCTCACCCCATCAAGCGTTAAGTACGTTTGACGCTTTGGCAAGTCGCTGGTGTACTCCGTGCCATGACCTCCACCACATCGCCACCCGCGCTGGACGCTCTTGCCGTCGTCGAGTCGATCGCCGACCTGGTCCGCGAGAACTACGTCTTCCCCGACGCCGCCCGGCAACTGGCCGCCCTGCTGCGGAGCCGCAGTGCCGGGGGCTCCTACCGGACCGAATCCGCGGAGGAGTTGGCCGAAGCCGTCACCACGGACCTGCGGTCCGTCAACGGTGACCTGCACCTGGCCCTCAAGTACCACGACGTGCCGGTGCCGCCGGAGCAGGGCGCGGCGGTACTCGCCGCGATGCGCCGGGAGTTCGACGCCTCCCTGGGCGGTGTCCCGCGGGTGGAACTGCTCGACGGCGGCGTCGCGGTCCTGGAGATCGCCCCCAAGATGTTCCCGCTGGACTGGGCGGCGCAGCCGCTGGCCGCCGCGCTCTCCCTGGTGGCCCCCGCCCGCGCCCTCATCCTGGACCTGCGCCGCAACACCGGCGGCGACCCGGACACGGTCGCCTTCGTCTGCGGCTACCTGCTCGACGGCCGCACCCACCTCAACACCATGCTCTGGCGGCAGGGAGAGGTGGCCAATCAGTCCTGGACGCCCCCGTTCGTACCCGGTGCCCGTTTCGGCGCCGACAAGCCGCTCTACGTGCTGACGAGCGCGAACACCTTCTCCGCGGGGGAGGAACTCGCCTACGACCTCCAGCAGCTCGGGCGCGCCGAGGTCGTCGGGGGAGCCACCCGGGGCGGCGCGCACCCGCGCGACGGCTGGACGGTGCATCCGCACCTGGAGCTCAGCGTCCCCATCGCCCGCGCGGTCAACCCGGTCTCGGGCACCAACTGGGAGGGCACCGGCGTCCAGCCCGACGTGCCGTGCGACGCCGAGACGGCACTCGACCGCGCGCAGGCCCTGGCCGTGGCGCGCCTGGCCCGCGGGTAGTCGTTCCGACCGGCATGAGCGACGGCACCGCTTCGCAGGCTGGCCTCCTCCGGTTCGGGCGGCACGGACCCGAAGTGCCGTGATCTCGAAGTGCCGTGATCTCGAAGTGTCGTGATCTCGAAGTGCCACGGGCTCGAAGCGCAACCGGGCCGTTGCCTGCCGGCCAGCCCTGTCGCGCTCGGCCGTCAAGTGGCCGACCACGAACCGCTGTTGCGGTACCGAAGCGGCCCGCTCGGCGCGTTCGCTCCCGCGCTCGGCCTCCGGATAGACTCCGGAAACTCCTGGAGCTCGGAATCTCCCGCCTCGCGCCACGGCACCCCGGGCCCGCCAGGCCGTGCGCCACCCGGAGAGCAGAGAGTGAGACCTACGTGAACAATCCCCCGACCGCGTCGCCCGGCGGATTGCTGGTCATCGGCAGCGCCGCCCCGGCGGACGTTCCCGGGGCGGGGCTCTGCACGGTCGGCTACGACGGCACCGGTGCCATGAGTCTCCTCGGGACAGTGCCGCTGGACCACTCCTCCTACGCCGCCGTCGACCCCACGCGCGCGGTCGTCCACGCCGTTCTGGAACGGGAGGCCGGAGGGGTCGTCTCCCTCCGGGTGGATGCCGGGAGCGGGTTGCAGGGACCGCCCGCCGCCGCTGCCAGTGGTGGTGCGGGCCCCTGTCACCTCGCGGTCCACCCCAGCGGTTCGTACGTCTTCGCGGCCCACTACGGCGACGGCGTCCTCTCGGCCGTCCCCATCGGCGCGGACGGCACGGTCGCCACCGCCGAGCCGGCGCAGACCATCCGGCATCCGGGCCGGGAGGCCTCCGACGGTCTGCTCACGTCCCCGCACGCCCACATGGCGGCCCCCTCGCCGGACGGGCGGTTCCTGCTCTGCACCGATCTCGGCACCGACCGGGTGTACGTCTACGCCTTCGACCCGGACAACGGCCCGCTCAGCGCCCACCGGACGACCCAACTGCCGCCGGGCAGGGGCCCACGGCACCTGACGTTCCACCCGTCGGCCCGGTACGCCTACGTCCTGAACGAACTCTCCTCCACCCTGACCGTCTGCACCTGGGACGTGCTCTCCGGCAGCCTCGAACCGGTCGCCGAGGTCGAGACCCGACGGGATCCGGGCGCGCCGAACGCCAACTCCGCCGCCGCGATCGCGTTGTCCGGGGACGGCCGTTTCCTCTACACGACCAACCGCGGTGACGACGCGATCGCGGTCCACGCCGTCCACGACGACGGCGGGTCCGTGGAACTGCTCACCGCCGTTCCCTGCGGCGGGAGTTGGCCGCGCGACATCGCCCTCACCGCGGACGGTCGGCTCCTCTTCTGCGCCAATCAGCGCTCCGACACCATCACGGCGTTCCACCGCGACCCGGCCACCGGCCACCTGGGCCCGGCCGGTGAACCCCTCGCGGTCACCGAGCCCACGTCCGTCCTGCCGATCGGAGGCTGAGCGGAGAGGCGGGAGGCGTCCGGCACGAGGGTGTCGGGCGCCGGGGTGCTTATGAGCCGTGGCCCGGGCTGTCCGTCCAGCTGTCTGACAGGTCGACGGGGCGATCCTGCGGGGTGCGGCGACGCGGTGTCAAACCCGGTCCGAAACCTGCTCGTTGGCGAGGCGGGCCCGGCTGCTGTGGTCGCCGTAGTCTCGTCCAGTCCGGTCGTGTGCGGACTTGCTTGGGCGACAAGACCGCATGTGATCGGATTTGATCGGGAAGGCCCTGGCAGGGCAGGCTCGGTGTCGTAAAGTGGCGGATCAGTCACGGTCCGGCACGGGAGGGAGCCGCATGTCCGGGACCGAGTACAGCAAGCCGACCGCGCACGTCGTGGTCGGTTACACCCCTCAGGAAGGCTTTGTCGCCGTCCAACTCAGCCCGCCCCCGGCGGAATACGTGTGGCACGACCGGGAGGCCGAGCACTACCAGGAGCGGTTCGGGCCGGGTAACGGCTATCAGCAGTGGCTGGCTGTCGACGCCGGCACCGGTGCCGTGTGGTTCGGAGACACCGACTGGCGAACGCAGGACGGGGATGCCGTCCCCCGGTTCCCGGGCCACCGCCGACCCGAACTGGGCGACGGCGCCCTGCCGTCCCCGGCGGTCTTCTCGCTCCCGCTCGCCCACCGGGCCGTCGACGAGCAGGGCGCTTGCAGCTGGCGGTTCTTCACCGCGCAGGAGCTCTACGCACTGGCTCGGCGGATCCTGCCCGTGGTCCAGCGGGTGATCGGCTCGCTGCACCGCGTGGGCTCGACCGCGGACCTGGAATGGTCCGCCGAGGCTGCGACGGCCTGGACCGATCTCGAAGAGGGCTGCCGTTACGCGCTGGACGGGACGGGAGCGGTGGCCTGGGCCGGACCCCGCATGAGCCGGGTTCCCGGATGGCGGGTCGAGGTGGCGGACTTCCTCGCCCGGAACCCGGAGCTGTGCGACCCGGCTTGGGCGACGGCCACCGACGCCGAGCTGGACGCGTACGCCGCCTACGAGCCCGATTCCGGCTACGCCGGCGTGCCGGGACGGATGTGTGCTCCGGCGGATGTCGGGATCGAGGAGGGATACACCTTCTACGGCCACCGTGCGGCCCTGTACGCCTATCGGGCGGCCGCCTGCGGGGACCGCACCCCGGTCGAGGCCCGGCTCTGGCTCGGGAGCAGCGAGGCCGGGCGGAGCAGCTGGGAAGCCGCCAAGGTCGCGGGGGCGAGTCTCGCCGACGCCACCGACTGCGTGTTGGACCACCTCGCCGAGACGTTCCGCGGCGCTGCGGCGGACGAGGGCGTGGTCCTCACCGGCCTGCCGGCCTACCTGCGGCAGCGGCGGACGGAGGAGCGGGCGGCGGTGGACGAGACGCTCGCCGCCACCGGAGAGGAGCTGAAACGGCTGGAGGAGCTGCTCAAGGAGATCCGACTGGTCCGGAACACCATCCTGACCCGGGTCCTCAGCTGGACCGACGGACGGGACGACGGGGCGATCGCCCTGCTGGCGGCGATGTCCCCGGGCGCGGTGGCCGAGTGGCGGGAGCGGCTCACGGCCGATCAGAGCGTCCAGTCGGGGCGGTGACCGGACCCGCAGGGCCCCGGTCCGGTCAAAGGGGTGGGGCGTGGGGCGCTCCTCAGGACAGGGCGGCCAGCGCCTGTGCGGCGAGCATCTGCTCCAAGGCCAACAGGGCGCGCGGGGAGTGCCGGGTGTCGATGCGGACGGCGTAGATGAAGCGCGTCAGCTCCGGGTCGGCCAGGGGGCGCGCGACGACCCGGGTGCTACCGCGGGGGAGGGCCAGCTGGGGCATGACGGCGACGCAAAGGCCGGCGGCCACGAAGCCGAGCACGGTGTTGAAGTCGTCGCCCTCGTAGTCCAGGCGGGCCTGGAAGCCCGGTGTCTTGGCCATCTGGGCGAGCAGTTCCAGGCGCAGCGCCGCCTCCGGGGCTGCTATCCACGTCTCGGAGGCGAGGGTCGCCAGGTCGATGACGTCCCGGTCGGCGAGGTGGTGGTCGGCCGGGACCACCGCCACGACCGGGTCCCGCGCGACCAGTGTCCGGCGCAGTGTCCGCGGCGCCGGCAGGGGGATGAAGTCGTAGTCGTAGCTGAGGGCCAGGTCCATGTCCCCGCGCCTGAGCCGGTTGTAGCTCGCGTCGGGTTCCAGTTGGGAGAGGCTGACCTGCACGTCGGGGTACGTCATGTGGAGCTGTGCGAGCGCCTGCGGGACGATGCCGGTGGCGGCGGAGGCGAAGGCACCGAGCCGGATCCTTCCGGCCGTGCCCGCGCGCATGGCGTCGAGTTCCACGGACGCCGCCGCCAGCGCGCTCCGGACGCGCTGTTCGGCGTCGAGGAGGACCTCGCCGGCCGGCGTGGCGCGCACGGGTCGGCGCTCCAGCACTCTGAGGCCCGTGCGGCGTTCGAGTTCGGCGACCTGTTGCGAGACGGCGGGTGCGCTGTAGCCGAGCTCGCGTGCGGCGGCGTTGAAGGAGCCGTGGCGGACGACGGCTTCGAGGGTGGCGAGCAGGCGGGGGTCGAGGCTCTGCACGGAGTTAAGGCTCACTTATCTGTCGCGAAGACGTCTTTTCTTGTACTTAAGGGTGAATGGCAGCAGGATTCTTGCTCGCGGCCCGGTACGCAAGTGCCGGATGCCTGAGTGTCCGCTCCCGGGTCCGCAGCGAACCCGTTCCCCCGTCGCCGGGCGCGTCCGTGCGCCCGTAACGCCGTGCACCCCCTCCTCCGCAGCCCGTTCGTCCGCGCGTCGGTCGGGCGCTCTGCCGAGGAGACGGCCGTCGACGATCGACTCCCAGGACCTGAAAGGAAGCGGTATGCCCAAGCCGCTCGTCGGACTCACCACCTACCTCACCGATGCCCAGTGGGCGGAGTGGGAATTGCCCGCGGTGCTCCTGCCCGCGGCGTACGCCAGCGCCGTGCAGGCCGCAGGCGGCCGTGCGGTCCTGCTGGCGCCGGATGCTCCCGAGGCCGCGGCCGACGTCGTCGCGCGACTGGACGCGCTCGTCCTCGCCGGCGGGGAGGACCTCGATCCCGCGCTCTACGGAGCGGAACCGCACCCGTGCTCGGGTGCCCCGGTCCGGGAACGCGACCGGTGGGAACTGGCCGTCCTGGCCGCCGGTCTCGCGCGGGACGTCCCGGTGCTCGGGGTCTGCAGGGGAATGCAGTTGATGAACGTGCACGCGGGCGGGACATTGGTCCAGCACCTGCCCGACAGGGTGGGGCACGACGGTCACAACGTGCACCCGGGCCATTTCGGCTCGCATGCCGTCACCACCGTCCCGCGCACCCGGGTCGGGGCGCTCCTGCCGGGAACGAGGCAGGTCGCCACACACCACCACCAGGCGGTGGGGCAGCTCGGGGCAGGTCTGGTCGTGGCCGCCCACGCCGCGGACGGCACGGTGGAGGCGGTGGAGAGCACCCGGCACCGCTTCGCCGTCGGCGTGCAGTGGCATCCGGAGATGGCCTTCGATTCGGCGGTGGTGTACGCCCTGGTGGCCGCCGCGCGGTCCGGTGCCGCCGCGCGGTCCGGTGCCGGCGCCCGTCCGGGCCGGGTGGGCGAACGGGTGGCACACGCCGTCCGGGAGACAGCGCTTGCCGTCCCGTCGGCACTGACCCCTTGACACCGCTCGGTCGCAGCCCCCAGGATCAGCCCGTGAACCTGTCAGACAGCCAGACAGCTGGGTCGCCGCCCCGGCGCGTGAGCGCGATGGAAGCGGTGTTCGGCCACCTGCGCAGCGCCATCGAGCGCGGCGAGTACGTCGTGGGGGACAAGCTGCCCTCCGAAGCGGAGTTGTGCCGCACCCTGGAGGTCAGCCGGCCCGTGTTGCGCGAGGCTCTCCGGGCCCTCCAGGCCATGGGCCTGACCGTCTCCAAGACCGGCAAGGGCACCTTCGTCGTGGCGAACACGGTCGAGGACCCCACCTTCGGCGACTACGCCGCCAGCGACCTCCTGGAGGTGCGTCGGCACGTCGAGATCCCGGTGGCCGGGTACGCGGCGCTGCGCCGCACCCCGGAGGACCTGGACCACCTGACCCATCTGCTGGAGCGGATGGAGCGGGAGACCGACACCACCGCCTGGGTCGCGCTGGACACCGTCTTCCACCTGGCGGTGGCCGAGGCCTCCCGCAACCCGGTCTTCCGCCGGGTCATCGAGGAGATCCGTGACGCACTGGCGCGTCAGTCGACCTTCCTCAACGAACTCGGCGGTCGGCGCGAGCAGTCCAACTGCGAGCACCGGGCGATCGTCGAGGCGCTGGTCGACGGTTCCGAGCCCGACGCGGTCGCGGCGATGTCGCACCACCTCCACCGCGTCGAGGCGACCCTCACCGACATCGTGCGCCCCAGGCGCACGGACACCCCCACGGAAGGCAGTGCCGAGGCGTGAGCGAGCAGTTCCTCGAAGACGAGAAGCGCCCCACGACCCCTACGACCCCGACGACCCCCGCGAACTCCATAACCTCGACGGCCCCCGCGAGCCCCACCACCCCCACCGCCCGCCACGTCGACGCCGGTGACGCCGGCTACAGCAAGTCCTTGAAGCCCCGTCACGTCAACATGATCGCCATCGGCGGTGCCATCGGCACCGGCCTGTTCCTCGGCGCGGGCGGGCGGCTCGCCGACGCCGGGCCCTCCCTGTTCATCGCGTACGCCGTCTGCGGCGTCTTCGCCTTCCTCGTCGTGCGCGCGCTCGGCGAACTCGTCCTGTACCGCCCGTCCTCCGGCGCCTTCGTCTCCTACGCCCGGGAGTTCCTGGGGGAGCGGGGCGCGTACACCGCGGGCTGGATGTACTTCCTCAACTGGGCGACCACCGGTATCGCCGACATCACCGCCGTCGCCACCTACGCGCACTACTGGCACCTGTTCTCCGACATCCCGCAGTGGGTGATCGCGCTCACCGCCCTGGCCGTGGTGCTGACCGTGAACCTCATCTCGGTGCGGATCTTCGGTGAACTGGAGTTCTGGTTCGCCATCGTCAAGGTCGGCGCGCTGCTGGTCTTCATGGGCATCGCGATCTTCCTGCTGGTCACCCGACACCCGGTCGACGGCGCCGTCCCCGGCCCGTCCCTGATCACCGACAACGGCGGGATCTTCCCCAACGGCCTGATGCCGATGCTGCTGATCATCCAGGGCGTCGTCTTCGCCTACGCCTCGGTGGAGCTCGTCGGCGTCACGGCCGGGGAGACCGAGAACCCCGAGAAGATCATGCCGAAGGCGATCAACTCGATCATGTGGCGGGTGGGCGTGTTCTACGTCGGCTCGGTCCTCCTGCTGTCGATGCTGCTGCCCTGGAACAGGTACGGCTCGGGCCAGAGCCCCTTCGTGACCGTGCTCTCCCACATCGGCGTCCCGGCGGCGGGCGGCGTGATGAACCTGGTCGTCCTCACCGCGGCCATGTCCTCGCTCAACTCCGGCCTCTACTCCACCGGCCGCATCCTGCGCTCGATGGCCGTCAGCGGCTCGGCCCCCCGGTTCACCGCCCGGATGAGCCGCACCCAGGTGCCGTACGGCGGCATCCTGCTGACCAGCGGCATGTGCGTCCTCGGTGTCGGCCTCAACTTCGTCGTCCCGGCCGACGCGTTCGAGATCGTGCTGAACTTCGCGGCGATCGGCATCCTCGCCACCTGGGGCATGATCATGGTCTGCCACCTCCTCTTCTGGCGGAAGACCCGGGCCGGCGAACTGACCCGTCCCGGCTACCGGCTGCCCGGCTCGCCCTGGACCGAACTGGTGACGCTGGCCTTCCTGGTCACCGTGCTGGTCCTCATGTACGCCGACGGCGGCGCCGGGCGCACCACCGTGCTGTGCCTGCCGCTGATCGTCGGGGCGTTGGTCGCGGGCTGGTACGCGATCCGCGGACGGATCGCGCGCGCCGCGGCCGGGGCCGACGGCTGATCCGCGGGCGGACCGGGGGAACCTCCGCATCCGCCCCGGCCTCCTCCCCGCGAGGTCTCCGGCACATCCACCACCGATCGAGGCAGTCATGTTCAGCAGTCCCCAGGCGGACGCACCCGCGATCCGCGAGCCCCGCCACGCGCCCGTCGCCCACGTCACCCGCGGCGGAGTGGTCGAGGGCATCCACCACGGCTCCGTCGTCGTCCTCGGCGGCGACGGCGACGTCCGGTTCCGGCTCGGCGACGTCGAGGCCGCCTGCTACCCGCGCTCGGCCCTCAAGCCGGTCCAGGCCGTCGCCATGGTCCGGGCGGGGCTGCCGCTCGACGGCGAACTGCTCTCGCTCGCGATGGGCAGCCACTCCGGTGAGGAGCGCCACCTCGCCGGAGCCCGGCGGATCCTGGAACTCGCCGGCCTCTCCGAGGACGACCTGCGCAACGTCCCGGACCTGCCGTACGACCCGGCGGTCCGCGACACCTGGGTCCGGGAGGGCCGCCCGCCCTCCCGGCTCGCCCAGAACTGCTCGGGCAAGCACGCCGCGATGCTCTACCTCTGCAGGCTCAACGGCTGGCCACTGGTGGACTACGACGACGCCACCCACCCGCTCCAGCGGGTGATCGCCGGGGTCGTCGAGGAACTGACCGGTCAACGCATCGCGCGGGTCAGCGTCGACGGCTGCGGCACCCCGTTGTTCGCCGTCTCACTGCACGGCCTCGCCCGCGCCGCCGCCCGCATCGCCACCGGCGCGCCCGGGACGCCCGAGTTCCGGGTGGCGGACGCGCTGCGCGGGCACCCCGAGATGGCCTCCGGCGCCGGCCGGGACGTGGCCGCGCTGATGCGCGCGGTACCCGGGCTGCTGGCCAAGGACGGCTTCGAGGGCGTGCAGGTCGCCGCGCTGCCGGACGGCCGCGCCGTGGCCGTGAAGATCGCCGACGGGGCGAACCGGGCGCGGGTCCCGGTGGCCGCGGCCGCGCTGGCCCTGGCTGGAGTCGATCCGCGGCTGCTCATCGGGTTCGCGGGGGAGCCGGCGACCGGCGGTGGCCGGCCGGTCGGCGGCGTCCGGCCGGTGGCAGCGCTCGACCCGTCGGCCCTGCTCGCCCCCGCCTGACCGGACCCACCGATCCACGAAGAACACGAAGAACACGAAGAACACGAAGAACACGAAGAACACGAAGAACACGAAGAACACGGAGGAGCACGGAGGAAGGGCGCCCGCCCGAACGGCGCGCCGCCGCACCGGGGTTGTGGTGCGGCGGCGCGTCCCGGGTGCTCGGATCAGGCCGGACCGGCGAGTGCCGGGATCAGCCGCACGGCCTCGGGGGCCCGGGTGTTGTGACGTTCGGTCCAGGTGGCCAGCGCGGACTGGCAGGCGTGGTCCAGGTGTCGGAGCCGGGTGAGGTCCAGCTCCACCACGCGGTCGGCCGGCAGTGCTTCGAGGGTGTCCAGGAGCTTGGGCAGCCGGAGGAAGGTGGCGTTGCCGGTCAGCCGGACCCGGACCACGCCGCCGGGCTGCTCCTCGGTGTCCACGTGCAGGCGGGACGTCTCCCAGGCCGACTTGACGACCGAGAGGCCCAGGCCGATCAGGACGCCCTCGAACATGTTGACCGTGACGATGGCCACGGCGGTGGCCGCGAGGACGAGCGCCTCCGCCCGGTGCTCGCGCCACAGCGGCCCGAACTGCTTGAACGGCAGGAGCTTGAACCCGGCGTGCACCAGCACCCCGGCGAGCGCCGCGACCGGGATGACGCCGAGGGCCGCCGGGAGCAGCGCGGCGAAGAGCAGCAGCCACACGCCGTGCAGCACGCGGGAGGCCTTGGTCCTGGCGCCGGCCTGGACGTTGGTGGCACTGCGGACGATGACCGCGGTCATCGGCAGGGCGCCGAGGGCGCCGCAGAGCGCGTTGCCCGCGCCCTGGGCCATGAGCTCCTTGTCGTAGTCGGTGCGCGGTCCGTCGTGGAGCCGGTCGACGGCTGCCGCGCTGAACAGGCTCTCGGCCGAGGCCACCAGGGTGAAGGCCACGACCGTCACGAGCAGTGCCGGGGTGAGCTGGTCGAGCACCCCGCTGCCGGGCGGGTGGATGGTGTCCAGGAGGCCCTTGACCTCCACCTTCTTGACGGGGCGGTGCAGCAGCCAGACGGCGGCGGTGGCGAGCAGCACGGCCACCAGCGCGCCCGGGACGGCGCGCGCCCTGGCGGGCAGCCGCTGCCAGAGCACGATCACCGCGATGGTGCCGGCACCGATCACGAAGGAGTAGCCGGCCGTGGGGGAGGAGAGGAGGCCGGTCAGCAGGCCGGGAAGGCCCAGCAGCTTGTCGATCCCGCCGGCGGGCGCCGACCGGCCGGCCATCGCGTAGAGCTGGCCGGCGATGATGACCAGGCCGATGCCGGCCAGCATGCCCTCGACCACGGCGACGGAGATCGCGCGGAACCACCGGCCCCAGCGCAGCGCGCCGAGCAGCAGTTGGAGCAGGCCGGTGGCGGCGACCACCAGGCCGAGGGCCGGCAGGCCGAACCGTTGGACGGTCTCGGCGACCAGGACGGTCAACCCGGCCGCCGGGCCGCTGACCTGGAGGCTGCTGCCGGGGAGCAGGCCGGTGACCAGGCCGCCGACGATGCCGGTGATCAGGCCGAGTTCGGCGGGTACGCCCGAGGCGACGGCGACCCCGACGCACAGTGGAAGGGCGACGAGGAAGACCACGACCGACGCGGTCAGGTCGCGGGTGAGCGTGGGAAGACTGGGGGTGCGAAAGCGCATGGGAGCCCTCATCCGGGGGAGTTCGGGGGTGGTGGGCCGCAGGGTCACAGCGGCAGGAAGACGTCGGTGCCGGGGCGGTGGGTGAGGACGGCGCCGGTGTGCACCTCGTAGAACCAGCCGTGCAGGCCGAGCAGGCCCCCGTCGACCCGGCGCGCGACGCTCGGGTGGGTGCGCAGCTTCTCCAGTTGGTCCAGCACGTGGCGCTGGACCGGCGCGGCCAGGTCGTGGCTCGGTTCCCCGGCGGGAGTCAGCGCGGTGCCGTCGGCGAGCCAGTCGCGCACCGAGGGCACACCGGTGAGGTCGTCGCCCCGGACGACGGCGCCCACGGCGCCGCAGTGGGAGTGGCCGCAGACCACGATGTCGGCGACCCCGAGGACCTCGACCGCGTACTCGATGGTCGCGGCCTCGGCCGAAGGGGCGGAGGGGCGGTGCGGCGGGACGATGTTGCCCGCGGTCCGCATCTCGAAGAGGTCCCCGGGCCGGGCGCCGGTGATGGCGGAGGGGATGATGCGGGAGTCGGAGCAGGTGATGAACAGTGCCTGCGGGCTCTGGCCTTCGGCCAGCCGCCCGAAGGCGGCGGCCTTCTGGGCGGCGTGCCGGCGGAAGGTGCGGGCGTGGTCGATGAATCCTTGCATGTCGGTGCCTCGGGCCCTTCGGAAGTCGGATGGGAGCGGTGACTTCGGGACCGGGCCTGCTCGCTCGGTGCGGTGGCAGCGCGAAGCGCGGCGGCGGTGGCAGGCGGGAGCACTGCTGTGGGCCGTCGTGAGCTGCCGGGATGTGGGACGGCGGGCGCACCCGTCCGGGGTGCCGCCGTCGTCGGTGAGCGTGCGGGCGCGGTCGGTGCCGATCAGCAGCGGAACACCTGGAGGACCGCGGTTCTGGGTTGTCTGCGTGCCCCGTGCGGCGGGGCGGGGACGCCGGCCGGCGACGGGTCGGCGTCGTCGTCGTCGAACAGGGCCGGGGGCAACTCCCTCTGGTACCGGGGTACTTCGATGCTCCGGTGCCGGGTCCAGCCGAGGCCGGGCGCGCACTTGGGGAGCGCCGCCTCCTCGGCGAGCTTCGCCTCCGCGACGATCCGCGGGCAGCGCTCCTCCCGGGTGAGGGCGGACGCGGTCTGGGACAGCACCCACAGGCCCAGCACGGCCACGAGGGCCACGGCCGTGGCGCCGATCACCCTCCTGACCAAGGACATTGCCGTTCCTTTCCCTGCCTGGGGGGATTTGTTTAACCGTCATCGATTCTGACGGCTGCAGGCAGGGGTGAGTTCCGGTGTGCCGTGAACGGTCCGTGAATCACTTCGGCCGACCGGTGATGATCCATGAACTGGCAGGGCGGAATGCGGGCGACCGGTGAATCCCCGGCGGTGTGAACGTTAACTTGTTCGATTTCGGTGCTATTCGGCGGTCCGCCGGACGCATCACCGGGACGTCGGCGGGGCGGTCGTCCGCCCGGCGCCGGAGCGTTCCCACCGGCGCCGGGCGGATCCGGCTCAGATCCCCGACACCCTCGCCGGGAAGGCGGCGCGGACCGCGGCGGCCTCGGCCGGGGGATGGGCGACCGCCCTCCGTGCGGGCGGCGACGGCACGGGCGCCGTTCGGGCGACCGGGCCTGCCGCGCTGCCGGTGCGGACACCGATCCCGCGCATCAGGTCGGTCATGCCGCTGCGTCGAGGTCGGAGGCGAGCAGTTCGGCGAGCGCCTTGAGGGCGTCCTCGGCCCCGTCGCCGGAGGCGGTGAGCTCCAGGGCCTCGCCGCAGCGGGCGGCCAGGGCGAGGACGGACAGCAGGCTGCGGGCGTCGACCGGTGTCTGACCCGGACGGCCGACGGTGACCTTGACCGACTGTCGGGCGGCAGCCTGGACGAACCGTGATGCCGGGCGGGCGTGCAGACCGCTGCTGGAGCCGACGGTGACCTGGATCGAGTGCATGGGAGTCCTTGAAGGAGACAGAGGAGACGGATGAGAGGGAGGAGACGATCGCCGACCCGGGTGGGATCCGGGTCGGCGGGAGAGCGGGGCACGGCGGCCCGCGCGGAGGGTGAGGCGCGGGCCGCCGTGGTCGGCGCCTGGTCCTCGCAGTACGGGGGCAGTCGCAGGGGACCGGGCAGCCTGTGGTTTCACGCCCGTTGGCGTGTTGTTTCGGTTGGTTCTACGCCGGGTTGCCAGCGGATGTCAACACATTCGGGCGCATCTCAGGGAGTGGGCCGGAGGCGGAGTGAACACTTGCTTTTCCGTCCGAAGGGCGTATGGTCTGCCTTCATCAGGCGTAAACGGACATGAAACGGACCCAATCCCACATGTACGCACCCGAGCGGCAGCAACAGATCCTCCACCTCGCCCAGGAGCGGGGCCGGGTGGACGTGCCGACCTTGGCCGAGGACTTCGGCGTCACCCAGGAGACCATCCGGCGTGACCTGAGCGCCTTGGACAAGGCAGGCCTGCTGCACCGGGTGCACGGCGGCGCGCTCCCCGTCGGCGCACTCCACCTGGAACCCGGCCTGGCCGAACGGGACTCCACGGCCGCGGCGGAGAAGGAGCGCATCGCCAGGGCCGCCCTGGCCCTGCTGCCCGACGAGGGCAGCGTGATCCTGGACGCCGGGACGACCGTCTCCCGGCTGGCCGGACTGCTGCCCCTGGACTGCGCGCTCACCGTCGTCACCAACGCCCTCCCGGTCGCGGCCCGGCTGGCCGACCACCCCGCGCTCGCCCTGCACCTGATCGGCGGACGGCTGCGCCACCGCACCCAGGCGGCCGTCGACGCCTGGGCGCTGCGCGACCTGGCCGACATCCACGCGGACGTCGCCGTGGTCGCGACCAACGGCTTCTCCCCGGAGGGCGGCCTGTCGACGCCGGACCTCGCCGAGGCCGCCGTCAAGCGGGCCATGCTCGCCGGGGCGCGCCGAGTGGTCCTGGTGGCCGACTCCTCCAAGTACGGCGCCCGCCACTTCGCCCGCTTCGGCTCGCTGGACCAGGTCGACGTCCTGGTCACCGACACTGGACTGACCGACGAGCAGGCCACCGAGATCGAGAACCACGGACCGGAAGTCATCCGCGCATGATCGTCACCATCACCCCCAACCCCAGCCTCGATCGCACCTACGAACTGGGAACGCTCACCCCGGGCGAGGTCAACCGCGCCGGGCACGACCGGCTCGACCCCGGCGGCAAGGGCGTCAACGTCTCCCGGGCGCTCACCGCCGCCGGCCACCGCACCACCGCCGTCCTGCCGCTGGGCGGCCTCTCCGGCGGGCTGCTCTCCGATCTGCTGCGCCGCCAGGGCATCGACGTCGCGGCGGTCACCATCGCGGGCGAGACCCGGATCAACGTCTCGATCGCCGAGGACGGCGGGAGCCTGACGAAGATCAACGCGATGGGTCCGGAGCTCAGCGCCGCCGAGTCGGCCGCGCTGCTGGCCCTCGTCAGGGAGACCCAGGAGGCCGGGCGGGGCACCGGGAACGGCGTCGACTGGCTGGCCTGTTGCGGCAGTCTGCCGCGCGGCCTGGAGCCGCACTGGTACGCCGAGTTGGTGGCCCAGGTGCACTCCGGTGGCGCCCGGATCGCCCTGGACACCTCCGGTGCCGCGCTGCTCGCCGCGCTCTCGGCCCGTCCCGACGTGGTCAAGCCCAACCGGGAGGAGCTCGCCGAGGCCGTCGGCCGCCCGGTGGCGACCGTCGGCGACGCCGTGGACGCGGCCGGGGAGCTGCGCAAGCGCGGCGCCCAGCAGGTCCTCGCCAGCCTCGGTGCGGACGGGATGCTGCTGATCGCCGAGGAGGGCAGCTGGTACGGGAGCGCGCCGGTCGCCGTCGTCCGCAGCGACGTGGGAGCGGGCGACGCCTCGCTCGCCGGATTCCTCGGCGCCGGTGGCACCGGCCCCGGGGCCCTGGCGGCGGCCCTGGCGCACGGCGCCGCCGCCGTACAACTGCCGGGGAGCGTCATGCCCACCCCGGCCGATCTGGACCCGGCCGCCGTGGTCGTGACGGCGGACATCCCGCTCGAACGACCGCTCGGCGGTTGAGAACCGCCTCCTGCCGGAGGCAGCACGCCGGACCGTGTGGGACGGAACGGCGAACCATCCCGGGGGCAAGGGACATTGTCAGGCACCAGTTGAAGGACCGACACGATGAGCGAAACCAGCGGACTGATCACCCCCGCACTCGTTGATCTCCACCTCGCCCCCGCGGACAAGGGCGAAGCCCTCCGCTCCCTCGCCCAGCGACTGGTCGCCGAGGGCCGGGTGACCGACCTCGACGGCTTCCTCGCAGACGTCGCCGCCCGGGAGGCCCAGGCCCCGACCGGGATGGGGGACGGGATCGGCATCCCGCACTGCAGATCACCCCACGTCACCGAGCCGAGCCTGGCCTTCGGCCGCAGCACCAGGGGCGTGGACTTCGGCGCCCCGGACGGTCGCCCCGCCGACCTGATCTTCATGATCGCCGCACCGGCCGGTGCGGACGACACCCACCTGCAGATCCTCGCGGGGCTGGCCCAGCGGCTGATGGACCCCGCGTTCACCGGCGCCCTTCGCGATGCCGAGAGCCCGGTCGCGGTCGCGGCCCTGGTCAACGGGGAGGAAGTGTCGGCCACCGCTCCCGAGACGGCCACCGCTCCGGACGCGGTCACCGCTGCGGAGGCGGGCGGCGCCGACGGCGGGCTGCGGCTGGTCGCGGTGACCTCCTGCCCGACCGGCATCGCCCACACCTACATGGCCGCCAAGGCCCTCGAACTGGCCGCCGCCCGGGCGGGTGTGCGGATCCAGGTCGAGACCCAGGGATCGGCCGGTACGACGGTGCTGGCCCCCGAGGCGATCGCGGCCGCCGACGCGGTGATCTTCGCCCATGACGTCGAGGTCCGTGACCGCGCCCGGTTCGCGGGCAAGCCGACCGTGGACGTGGGGGTGAAGGCCGGCGTCAACCACGCCGACGACCTGATCGCCCGCGCCGCCGGACTGGTCGCCGAAGCCGCTCCGGGAGCACGTCCCGCCACCGTCACCGCCCCCGTGGCCGCGGCGAGTGCGCCGACGGGCGGGCACTGGGCCCAGCGGCTGCGCAAGTACCTGATGACGGGCGTCAGTTACATGATCCCGTTCGTCGCGGCGGGCGGTCTGCTGATCGCCCTGGCCTTCGCCATCGGCGGGTACCAGATCGCCTCCGCGCCGTCCGTGCTGGGCCACTTCGACTGGACCTCCTCGCACAGCTGGGCGGCGATGCTGTTCCAGACCGGCAAGACCTCCTTCGGCTTCCTGGTCCCGATCCTCTCCGGGTACATCGCCTGGGCGATCGCGGACCGGGCGGCACTGGCCGCCGGCGTCGCGGGCGGCGCCGTCTCGGTGGCGGTCGGGGCGGGCTTCCTCGGCGGCATCGTGTCCGGTCTGGCCGCGGGCTTCCTGGTGCTGTGGATGATCCGCTGGAACGTGCCGCGCGCGATCAGGGGCATCATGCCGGTGGTGGTGATCCCGCTGCTGTCGGTGGCCGTGGTCGGCTTCCTGATGTTCGTGGTGGTCGGCTCGCCGATCGCCTCGGCGATGAACGGCCTGACCGACTGGCTGAACGGCCTCTCCGGCTCCAACGCGGTCCTGCTCGGCGTGCTGCTCGGCGCGATGATGGCCTTCGACATGGGAGGTCCGCTCAACAAGGTCGCCTACACCTTCGCGGCCGGTGCGCTCACCACCGCGGGCACCACCCCGGACGCCGGCAGCCTCAAGGTGATGGCCGCCGTGATGGCCGCGGGCATGACGCCGCCGCTGGGCATGGCCCTGGCGACCCTCCTCCGGCGGAAGCTGTTCACCCCCGAGGAGCGGGAGAACGGGAAGGCGGCCTGGGTGCTCGGCGCCTCGTTCATCACCGAGGGCGCCATCCCGTTCGCGGCGGCGGACCCGCTGCGGGTCATCCCGGCGAGCATCGTCGGCAGCATGACGGCGGGCGGACTGGTGATGGCCTTCGGCTCCACCCTGCGCGCGCCGCACGGCGGCATCTGGGTGCTCCCGCTGATCGGCAGCCCGTTCCTGTACCTGCTCGCGGTGGTGGCCGGCACGGTGGTCACCACGGCGGTGGTCGTCCTGCTCAAGGGGCTGCGCAAGGACGCCGCCGCGGCGGCTCCGGAGGCCCCCGCCGTAGAGGCCGGACTGGTCCGCGCCTGATTCGAGGACGGGCCGGCGTAGCGGCGGCCGGTGCCGGCTCACCCAGGAGTGAGCCGGCACCGGCCGCCGAGTTCGTCCGTCGTCCGCCGCAGACGGCCCGGCCGGGCGGGGAGGGCCTCCGGCCGGCGCCGCACCCCCGGCCGGGCGAGGCCCGCGCCGGGGATCCCTACCGGGTCGGTGTGAATCCTCCCGAGACGGACGCGCTGCCGCCCGCCGACTGGGCGTCGACGCGGTAGCCGTCGCCGCCGGTGGCCCGCACGCCGGTGGCGTGGTTGAACTGGCCGGCGAACTCGTGCTGTCCCGCCGGTACCGTGCGGCCCGGCTTGAGGACCCAGCGGTAGACCAGTACGCCGCCGGACTCCTGAACGGTGACGGTGAAGTCGTCGACCGGCAGGGTCCGCCAGTTTCCGGTGTCCCGTACGTCGCCGGTCTGGGCGACGCGCAGCTCCACGGTGAGCGCGGAGAGCGGCTGGGTGGTCTTGAGGAGGAGGTTGTCCTGGCCCCAGTAGACGGTGCTGTGCGGGTCGATCGATCCCTCCGACCACAGCGGCCCGTTCTGGGCCCGGCCGGTGGCCGACGGGGTCGGCCGGGGGCTGGTCGGGGTGGCGGTCGCCGGAGCCGGAGCCGGAGCCGGTGCCGGGACGGTGGTGGCCGGGGGCGCCGACGGGGTCGGCGTCGGCGTGACCGTGGGGGAAGGGGCGGCCGGAGCGGTGCTGGGCCCCGGTGTCGGATTCTGGACGATTCCCGCCACGGCGAGACCGCCGGTGGCGAGGATGCCGGCGGTGGCCAGCGCGGCCATCGCGGCCTTGGGCCAGGACCTCAGGCCCGAGCGCGTGCGGTGGCGGACGGCGGGACCGGCCACGCCGCGCTGTACGCGCGCCAACATCCTCGCCCGGTCGGGCTGGTGGGCCTCGGCGGCCTCGCGCAGCCGCTGGGTGATGTGCTCGTTCACCGGTTCCTCCTTCCTGTCGTCAGTTCGCCGACCGCTCGTGCGCCGAGTGCGCGTTCCAGCTCGGCCATCGCCTTCGAGGTCTGGCTCTTCACCGTACCGACCGATATGCCGAGCGCCGCCGCGGTGTCCTTCTCCGACAGGTCGAAGGCGTGGCGCAGTACGACGCACGCCCGCTTGCGGAACGGCAGTCGGGCGAGGGCCGCGCGGACGTCGAGCACGGCCGCGGCGTCGGGGCCCGAGGTCTTCTCCGGGGTGCGGGACCAGAACAGCAGGACGCGGCGCCGCTCGCGGATCGCGCTGCGGATCCTCGCCCGGGCCATGTTGGCGACCACCCCGCGGGCGTAGGCCAGCGGGTGGTCGGCCGCGCGGAGCCGGTCCCAGCGTTGCCACAGAGCGATCAGCGCATCCGAGGCGAGGTCGTCGGCCGCGTCCGTCTCGCCGGTCAGGAGGTGGGCGAGACGGGCGAGTTCGGCGTAGTGGCGTTCGAAGAATTCGTGGAACTCCGCGGACGCGTCGTCGAGGGGCATGTTCCCCGGTCGCCCTCTCCCTGCAATGTGAACGTTAACAAGCGGCATGAGCCTAGCAGTGCCCTCCTCCGGGGCCGGCGGGTGGTCGCCCCGGCGGGCGGCCTCTCTCGATCGCGGGGCGAGCGACGTGGTCAATGCCGGGCGAACTGGACGCGGGTCGGCTGGACGACGTCCGGTTTCACCGCGATCCCGTCGACGGTGAGCTGCTCCCCGTAGACGTCGGTGACCCTGATCGGTCCGCCGCACCCGCTGCCGTCGGGGGAGAGGAAGTAGTTGTAGTCGGTACGGGACAACTGCCGCCAGCCGCCGCCGGACCGGACCTCCAGGGCCGCCACCGGATTCCGGTGGCCGACCACCTGGATCCCGCACCACCACTGGGAGGACCCGGCCTTGTACCGGATCGACATCGTCGCGGGCGCCGTGCCGGGGCTCAGCAGGCTCCAGGTGATCGGCAGGCGGCCCACCGAGAGGTCCGCGAGCTTGCCGAAGGCCTCGTGGCTCAGGTCGAGCTGCCCGGGTGCGCAGGGCAGGGGGCACTCGTTGACGATCCGCACCGTGATGCTCGCCCCGTTGGCGGCGCGGACCAGCACGGTCGCCCCGCACGCCTTGGACGTCTCGTAGTCGGTGTGGTTCATCGCGGCGATCATCAGGTCGTCGGAAGGCCCGAACGAGCAGGCGCCGTTGCCGTCGGCGGCGTCGTAGGACGTGGCGACGCCCTGGTAGCTCGTCCCGGGCTTGACCCGCCCGGCCGGTGACGCCGTGGCCGGGACGGTGCGGGCACCGCCGGTGGTGGCCGAGGGGGCCGGGGCGGCCGACGGCGGGGGAGTGCGGGTCGCGGAGGGCGAGGGGGTGCCGGTGGCCGACGGCGCAGGCCCGGTGCTCGACGGCGGTGCCGTCGAGGGCGCGGGATCGGCCGGGTCGGCGGTGCCCGGCGGCGTGCTCGGCTCGGTGGCCGCCACGGAGGCGGCGGCCGGCTCGGCGCCGCCGCCGCCGCCCGGCAGCAGTGCGAAGGCCAGGAAGACCAGCACACCGACCGCCACCAGCGCCACCGGTATGCCCATGATCAGCCCACGCCTGCGGTTCGGCGGTGGGGCCGCGTGCTTGGTTGCCTTCATTCCCGTCCATTTCGGTGGATCGACTTCGGTGGATCGACTCGACGTCGCGTTGACCAGTGGTCGCCGGGGGCGGAAAGGTTGCCGTTCCGGCACAGGATTTTTCGGGGGCGGCCCGGGCCGTGCCGCCTGCCCCGAACCGGACCGGTCAGTACCCGTCAGGACCGGTCAGGACCCGTCAGGACCGGTCAGGACCCGTCAGGACGGGTCGCCGTAGACCACGCCGCGGCCGTAGCCGCCGAGGTACACCCGGCCGTAGACGTCCGGGTCGCCGGAGACGATGTTGATGACGCTCCCGCCGAACTGGTGCTGGTCGTCGTTGATCCGGGCCCAGGTCGAGCCGCCGTCGGTGGAGCGGAACAGCCCGATGACGCCCTTGACCCTCCCGCTCAGGTAGACGGCCTGGTAGCCGGCGCCGGGCGCCGCCTTGCCGAAGCCGACGCCGACCGCCTGCTCCACGCCGTCGAGCTTGCGGAAGCTCGCCCCGCCGTCGGTGGAGTGCCGGAGCCCGTCGCCCCCGCCGGCGAGCCAGAGGTCCCCGGCGACCCCCGGGAGGGCCTTGAGCTGCCCGCCGCCCAGCCCGGTGGCCCGGGCGGCGAAGTGCCTCCCGCCGTCGGTGGAGGCGTACAGGGTGCCGCCGACGAGGGAGTAGAAGGTGCTCGCCGCGGAACGGTCGGCCACCACCGCCGCGTCCTTGGGCAGGCCGGGGACCGCCGACCAGGACGCGCCGCGGTCGGCCGACAGGAACGGCACCTGACCCGCCGGGGTCCACACCACGGTGCCCCCGTCCGCCGAGACGGCCGCGGACCCGCCGCCCGCGTCGCCCACCGGCGCCGCCGCGAACGGCGCCCAGTTCGCTCCGCCGTCGGTCGAGTAGGCGCCGTGCTGCGCGCCGCCGAGGCCGACCCGCACCACGAACTCCGGCTTGGCCTGGGCGAAGTCGAGGCCGGTGGTGTTGGTGAACAGCGGCCCGCTCAGCGCCTTGGCGGGGACCTTGGTCAGGTCCTCGTGCCGGAACCCGCCGACGTCGCCGAGTGCGCTGATCAGCGGCTGGCCGGGCGGCTTGACCAGTCCCAGCGCCGCCGTCTCCTCCAGGCCCTTCGCCGGGATGCTCCAGTGCGTCGGGCGCCCGCTGTCCGCCGCCGTCACGTCACCGCTGCCCCACATGCCCGAGCCGGTGCCGTACAGCACGTGCCCGGAGTCGAACGGGTCGATCGCCAGCGCGCCCATCCAGTGCCCGATGCCGGTGCCCACGTACGGCGCCGCGGAGTCGTCGCGCTGCGAGCTCGCACCCAGCGCCTTCCAGGAGGCTCCGCCGTCGGTCGAGCGGTACAGCTCGTCCGAGGGCCACCAGCGGTCCAGCGTGGTGACCATCACCGTGGCCGGGTGCTGCGGATCCACCGCCAGGCCGGCGAAGCCGTAACCGCCGCTGGACGGCGAGACGTTCTTCCAGGCCCCGGTGGACGGCGTGTACTTCCACACCGAACCGGCCGTCACCCCGTTCGGTCCGGGCGCGTTGGTGTACGTCAGGTACAGCGAGCCGTCACCGGACAGCACGCCGTGCTGCGGCAGTTGCCCGGTCGGCTGTCCCGGCACGGCCTGCCAGGTGGCGCCGCCGTCGGTGGAGCGGTACAGCGACGTCGACTTGTCGGCCACCCCGACGTAGATCGTCCTGCTGCCGGACGGGCCGAAGGCCACGAAGGACAGGCCGACCCCGCTGCTCGCGCCGTCCTTGACGGGGAAGCCGCCGACCTGGCTCCAGGTCACGCCGTAGTCGGTGCTGCGCCACAGGCCGTTCTTGCGGGTGCCCAGGTAGAGCGTGCGGTTGTCGGAGGGATCCACCACCAGCCGTTCGCCCATCGACCGGCCGTCCTCGTTGCCGCCGAGCTTGAACGGCAGGTCGGTGCGCTGGAAGGTCCGCCCCTGGTCGGTGGAGCGCAGGATCGCGCCGTTGCCCGCCCAGTCGTTGGTGTACGTGCCGCTGGCCAGGTACAGCCGGTTGGGGTCGACCGGGTCGGTCGCCAGGCTCTCGATCCCGAGCAGGTTCCAGTCGGCGCCGCCGATCCAGTCGGTCAGCGAGCTCCACCGACCGGCGGCCGCGTCCCAGCGGTACGCGCCGCCGATGTCCGTCCGGGCGTACAGCAGGTCCTTGCGGGAGGGGTTGAAGACCAGTCCGGTGACGAACCCGCCGCCGACTATCTGCGCGTTGTGCCAGGTGTACCCACCGGTGCCGGGCGCCTTCACCAGCCGCCACTGCTGGTTGGTGCTGCCGATGTCGCCGTACTGGATGAGCGGTACGCCCTCCTCCTTGCCACCGCCCCGGACGTCCAGCACCAGGCCGCTGGCGCGCGAGACGAAGGTCACCGTGCCGTCGCCGACGTCCTGCATCCGCCACTGCTGGGCGGCGGAGGCGTGGTCGCTCTGCTGCTCGACGGCGGCGGCGGACTGAGATGAACCACCGCGCACCCCGAGGACCTTGTGGGTGCCGTGGTTCTCCAGTTCGTAGTAGCCGTCCCCCACCAGACGCAGCCGCCACTGCTGGCTCACGGCCCCGGCCGCGCGGTTCATCTGCCGGGCCCAGGCGCCGTCGGCCGTGTCCGCACCGGGGATGTCCAGCGCCTTGTCGCTGCGGACGGACACCAGCGTGTAGTAGGCGTCGGGGTCCACCGACGCGGCCTTCGAGTCGGGCTGCACGAAGAGCAGGTAGGGGCCGAGCACACCGGGCACGCCCAGGGTCAGGCCCAGCGCGGTCCAGCGCCGACGGTGACGCCCACGGGGACGCCGCGCACCGCCGGTGGCCGGGCGGGCACGCCGACCGCGGCCGTTCGCGGTGGGATCCGTCTCGTGCATGGGGCTGCTCCTTGCTCTGGCCCCGCCCTCACGTACCCGCCCCGGGTCGGGCGGTGCGCGACGGCGGTCGGCGGATCGGACGACCCGTGGGCACTTCGCCCTCGGTGTCATCCGTCAGTTGCCGCCGCCGGCGGAAGGGTTGCCGCGTCCTCGGAGAATTCTTTCGGCGGGGGTGAGCGCGGGGCCGGACTTGACGGTTGGGCAAGGGCCTGAACAAAATGCCGGTTCACGCACCGCGGGCGCTCGGGTGCCGCCCGGTTCGGACCCGCGTCGAGGCGTAATATGCCCGCTATGTCCACATTCGCCGTGATTGCGGTTGTCGCGCTCGCCCTCCTGCACGTCTACATCCTGGTCCTGGAGATGTTCCTGTGGACCACTCCGCGGGCCCGGGCCGCCTTCGGCACGTCCCAGGAGTTCGCGGTCTCGACCAAGGCGATGGCCGCCAACCAGGGCCTGTACAACGGCTTCCTGGCGGCCGGTCTGCTCTGGGGCGCGTTCGCCGCCGACCCGGTCGGGTTTCAGGTGCGGGTCTTCTTCGCCTCCTGCGTCGCCGTCGCCGGTGTGTTCGGCGCCGTGACCTCCTCCCGGAAGATCCTCTTCGTGCAGACCGTGCCGGCCCTGGTCGTGCTCGTCCTGGTGCTGCTGGCCCACTGAACCCGGAACCGCCCGCCGAGGGGTGCCTCTCTCCGAGAGGCACCCCTCCCCCTTTTCTCACGCCCGGATCCGGAACCGGTCCGCACCGGGGACGGACACGGGGCAGGAGGAGCGCGGAAACGGAGCAGGACGGGCACGGTGACACCG
>NZ_JBHXEG010000057.1:0-60872 GCF_042724935.1 Kitasatospora sp. NPDC127060 | reverse complement strand
GCGGGGGGGCCCCCCCGGGGGGGGGCCCCCCCCCGGGGGGGGGCCGCCCCCACGCCCTGGGTGCGAGGGTCAGCGTCGACCTCGATGTCCGTCACCACGTACGTCCAGTCGCCGGGTTCCCTCAGGCACCCGACGCTACGGCCGTCGCTGTCGCCGCAGCGGGCCTTCGCTCCGGTGAAATCGGTGGCAGAGTGCCCGGCTGTGCGGAAGGATCGCGGGGTACGGCCCTTGGTGCGCTCGGCTCCGCCGGACCCGTCACGGGGGGATCGATGATCGGCTCGGCCTTCCACGGCCGGCCGGAGAGGACGCACGTGTCACTCGCCCTGGAAGACCGGCTGGCCATCACCGAGTTGGTGTCCCTGCACGGCCACGTGGTCGACGACGGGAGCCTCGACCGGTTGGCGGAGGTGTTCACCTCCGATGTCGTCTACGACCTCACCGACTTCGGCCAGGAGCCGCTGAACGGACTCCCGGCCGTCCGGGAGGCGGCGTGGGCGCTGGGGGCGGCCAACCCCGTCGCGCACCACGTCACCAATGTCGTCGTCACGGAGGCGGCCGACGGCCGGGTGCACGTCCGGTCGAAGGGGCTCGGCATCCGGGCGGACGGCTCCTGCGGGTCCGTCTCGTACGACGACACCGTGGTGCGCACGGCGGAGGGCTGGCGGATCGACCAGCGCAGGGTGTCGGCACGGCGTGCTCCCCTGGGCGGGATGCCCCGGTCCGACTGATCGGGAGCGGTGGAGGGCCGTCAGGGGTTCAGGACGTGCCCGGTCGTCGCGTCGACGTGGGACGGGACGGGGTCGTGGCGGTCGCCGACGCTCGGGGTGCCGGTGGGTTCGAACATGAGGATCGCGGCGCCGGTCGGGGCGTGCGGCTTGTGCTCCGTACCGCGCGGGACGGTGAACACGGCGCCCTTCGGGAGCACCACGGTGCGTTCGCCGGCGGGTTCGCGCAGGGAGATGCGCAGTTCGCCGTCGAGGACGAGGAAGAACTCGTCGGTGTCGTCGTGGGCGTGCCAGAGGTACTCGCCCTCGACCTTGGCGATGCGGACGTCGTAGTCGTTGACGCGGGTGACGATGCGGGGGCTCCACAGGGCGTCGAAGGTGGCCAGGGCCTGGTCGAGGGCGATGGGTCGGTTGCTCATGGACCCATCCTGGGCCGTCGCGGGCGCCCGGGGTGAGTGCTAGAAATGGCACATGTCGCAAGGATCCTCGCAGTCCGCACGCCCGGCGGGTGGCGTGCACCGGGTCGTCGTGATCGTCGACGAGAACTCGAACCCGTTCGAACTCGGCTGTGCCACCGAGGTCTTCGGGCTGCGCAGGCCGGAGGTCGGCCGGGACCTCTACGACTTCCGGCTCTGCTCCCCCGAACCGGGCGTCCTGATGCGGGACGGGTTCTTCACCCTGACCGGGGTCGCCGGACTGGAGGCGGCCGACACCGCCGACACCCTGATCGTGCCCAACCGCCCCGACGTCGAGGTACCCCGCCGGCCGGCCGTACTGGACGCCGTCCGGCGGGCGCACGCGCGCGGCGCGCGCCTGGTCGGCTTCTGCAGCGGCGCTTTCACCCTGGCCGAGGCCGGGGTCCTGGACGGGCGCCGGGCCACCGCGCACTGGCAGTGGGCGGATTCCTTCCGGGCCCGGTTCCCGTCCGTCCGACTCGAACCGGACGTGCTGTTCGTGGACGACGGCGACATCCTGACCGCCGCGGGCAGTGCGGCCGCGCTCGACCTCGGGCTGCACCTGGTGCGCCGCGACCACGGCGCCGAGGTGGCCAACGCGGTGAGTCGGCGGCTGGTGTTCGCGGCCCACCGGGACGGCGGCCAAAGGCAGTTCGTGGAACGTCCGGTGCCCGAGCGGCCCGACGAGTCACTGGCCCCACTGCTGGCCTGGGCCCAGGAACGGCTGGACGCACCCCTCACCGTCGCCGCCCTCGCGGCACACGCGGCCGTCAGCCCGGCGACCCTGCACCGCCGCTTCCGCGCCCAGTTGGGCACCACCCCGCTGGCCTGGCTCACCGGCGAACGGCTCGCCCTGGCCTGCCGGTTGATCGAGCGCGGCGAGCCCCGGCTGGAGACGGTCGCCCGACGCAGCGGGCTCGGCACGGCGACCAACCTGCGCGCGCTGATGCAGCGCGAGACGGGCATCTCCCCGTCGGCGTACCGGCAGCGGTTCGGGTCGGGGGGCGAGTTGACGGCGGGGGTGAGCTGACGGCGAGCGCAGCGGCTCGGCGCCGCGAGGCCTCCTTCCCGACCTTCGGATAGTCTGCCCCGACTCAGCGGACAGCGGGCATCGGAGAGGCGACAACCCACGCACATGGAACCAGGGAACGCACAGTCCACGCAGGCGGGTCGGCGGGTCGGTCTGGGCTGTCTGGGGGCCGTTCTGACCCTCGTTCTCGGCTTCGCGATCATGACCCGGCAGAACGACAACATCCTCGACACCTGGACCTACTGCTCGGGCTACGCCACCGAGGTCGCGGTCGACACCTCCCCGCACTCGGGCGTGGAGGTCGGCGAGGACCTCACCACGCTCCGGATCCTGCTGTACGGCCTCTCCCTCCCCGTCGGCTTCGGCCTCGGCCGCCTGCTGACCTGGGGACGCTCGCGCCGGGCCGCGATCATCGTCGGCTGCCTGCTCGGCATGCTGCTCTGCGCCGCCCTCTTCGTCGGAGACTTCGCCCTCCACAACGGGGAGGCGCCCGACTTCTACCTCCCCGAGCGCTGCCCCGGCGGACGCCCGCCGTGGTGGCCCGGCTGGCTGCCGATGCGCGTCGGGTAACCGCCGCTGCGCGTCGGGCGAAGCCGTACCCCCGCGAACGGGCCGCCGGAGCGGCGTGTCATGCTGACCGGCACCAAGCGACCATGATCACGGTCGCTGCGAGCAGAGGGGAATGCCGATGCGGCTCCCGTGGCGTCGACGTCCCGTCGGGCGCTCCCAGCGGCTCCTCGACCTCGCGGGCGTCAAGCCCGGAGCGGTGGACGGCACCGACGACCTGGAGGTCTGCCGACAGGTCGCCTTCCGGGCGGCCCGCCGGGACCACGGCGCGACCGCCGAGATCCTGGCCGCCGTCGAGGACCTGCTGGCGGACGAGGCCGAGTACAAGTTCGTCGTCGCGTTCCTGGAAGACCTCCAGAACCTCGCGTCCCACGGCCTCGACACGTTTCGGCCGCTCGACGGGATGCGCCCGATGCTCGGGCCCCGGAGCGCGGTCTGCTGGGACACCGTGACCGACTTCTGGTCCGCGGTGGCCGACTGGCGGGCGGGCACCGGCGTACCACTGGAGTCCTCCGACCGGATCCTCGGCGTCGAGAACGAACAGCTGCGGATGCTCCTGTGGACGACGAACCGGACCCTCGCCGGCGGCGAGAAGCTCGGGCTCGCCGACGTGGTGCGCTACGAGAAGGCCGTCGGATCGCCCATCCCCGGATACAGCCACATCGAGGTCGCGCTGCGCATCGCGGCGCGCGACGGGGCCTGAGCGGACTAGGCGGACTGAGCGGACTTACCCGTAGACCTCCCGCACCACCCTGCACCGGGGCGCCCGAACGGGTTTGACCTTGTCACCGTGACAAGGTGTGCACTTGGGTGCAGGAGGTGGTCCCGATCAACGCCACGAACGCGAACCCGAACGCGAACGCGAACGAGCAGCACACCCGCATGATCCGCGCCCTGGGCGCCGAGGACGCGTCGGTCCGGCTCCAGGCCGCTCTGGCGGTCGGCTCGGACCCCGACCCCGACCCCGGCCTCCTGGAGCCGCTGGTCCAGCGGTGCGCGGTCGAGCCGGACTTCTTCGTACGGGACATGCTGTCCTGGGCGCTGACCCGCCTGCCGCCTGAGCTCACCCTGCCCCGGATCCGCCGGGAACTCGACTCGGAGCGCCCTCAGGCCCGCAGCCAGGCGCTGCACACGCTCTCCAAGATCGGCGACCGGAGCGCCTGGCCCTGGATAACCCGCGACCTGCTGCGGGACGCCGACGACGAGGTGGCACGCACCGCGTGGCGCGTCGCGGTCGTCCTCGTCCCGGAGGACCGGAGGGAGGACCTCGCCGACGAACTGGTCCGACAGCTCGGCCGCGGCGACCGCACTGTACGGCTGAGCCTGAGCCGGGCCTTCGTCGACCTCGGCCCGGTGACCGAGAGCGCCCTGGAGAAGGCAGCGGCCGACCCCGACCCGGCCGTGGCGGCACACGCCCGCGCCACCGTGCTGCTCCTGCGGGACCCGGAGACCGGGTTCGACGCGGCCGTCTTCGAGGCGCAGCGGCTCGCCGCACTGGGCCCGGAACGGGCGGCTGCCGTCGAGGCCGCGGCGGGAGACCCGGAGGCCCCGGAGTGCTGATCGGTGATGTCGCCCGCCGCTCGGGTGTGAGCACCCGGATGCTCCGGCACTACGACGCCCTCGGCCTGGTCCGGCCGACCGGCCGCACCGTCGGCGGCTACCGCGAGTACTCCGACGAGGACGTCCGCAGGATCTTCCATGTGGAGTGCCTGCGCTCCCTCGGGCTCTCGCTCAAGCAGATCGGCCGCGCGCTGGAGGATCCCGCCTTCACGCCGTCCGAGCTGGTCGGCGACCTGATCCGGTGGACGGAGGACCGCCTGGCGCGGGATCAGGAGCTGCTCGGGCGGCTCCGCGCGGTCGACGCCTCGGCGCCCACCGGGTGGCAGGACGTGCTGCGCATCGTCGAGCTGCTCCAGGGGCTCGGCTCCACCAGCGCCGCGCGCCGGCAGCAGGCCGTGCTGGCCCGGCCGGAGGGCGTGCCGGTTCCGGCCGAGCTGCTGGCCGGGGCGGTCCTGTCCGAATCCGACCCCAACGTCGCGGGCGCCCTGCGCTGGGCACTCGCCCGGGCCGGCGGCGACGGCGTGCCGGAACTGGCCGCCGGCCTGCGCTCGGAGGACGTCGACGTCCGGCGGCGCGCGGTACGGGCGCTCGCCGGGATGCCCGAGGCCCCGGGCGCGGCCACGGCCCTCGCGGACGCCCTCGGGAACGAGGACCCGACGGTGCGCGAGCACGCCGCGCTGGCGCTGGGCCGGCGCGGTGTGACTGCGGCCGTACCGACGCTGGTCGCCATGGTGGTCGAGGGCTCCCACGACGTCGACGCGGCGGAGGTCCTGGGAGCCCTGGCCGGGGACGGTGACGCCGAGGACAGGATCACCACCGCGCTGGCCGACCGGCTCGCCGCCCACACCCTGGATCCGGTGGCCCGGATCCGCCTCACCCAGGCCCTGGTCGAACTGCCGGGACCGGCCGCGCACGCGCTCCTGCACCGACTGGCGCGGGACGAGGACCACGCCGTCGCCCTCGTCGCCTCGGCCTTCCTCGGACTCCTCGAAGGAGTCCCCGAAGGAGTCCCCGAAGAGCACTCCCCCGACGGCCGCGACGACGACGGCGACGGCGACGGCGAGGGCCCCTGAGGTCCCGCACCTCGGAGCCCCCGGGCGCCGCCCCCGCCGGGCCGGACCGGACGGTGACCAGCCGGCACCTGTCCGGCCCGGAATCCCTTCGCGCCGGAGGCTCCGGGTGCGGCATGTTGCAGGTGAAAGGCAGGTGGCCATGACCGAGACCGACCCGAGGACGTACTGAGCAGCTCGCGCTGGCTGGCCATCGAGCGCGCCTCCGGCAATCCCGCCGGGTCGGACCGCCTGACCGTGGAAGGGAAGCTCGACCCGCTGGCGGGCGCCGATCTGGTCTGGTGGCGTGTCGCGATGGAACTGGGATATCCCGAGGAGCTCCAGGACCTCGTCCACGGGGCCGTCAACGGCGAGGACCGGCGTGAGGGCTGGGGCATCCCGCCGGAGCTGACCAAAGGTGAGATCGTCGAAGCCGCCCACCCCTTCGTGGCACACGGTGCGGACGGCGTCGCCCACGCCACGTCAGACTGACCGGCCGCGAGGCTCCTCGACCAGGTCGGACGGGTCGGTGTTGGCGCCGCAGAGCACCACGCAGACCTTCTCCCCGGGCTCGGGCCGGTAGCCGCCCGGCTGGCCGGAGGGGCCGTTCAGCGCGGCCAGGGCGGTGGCGGCGCCGTGCTCGACGACCACCCGGTGATCGTCCCAGAGGGCCCGGCGCGCGCGGACGATCTCCGCATCCGGCACCAACACCGAATGCACACGGCCCAGTTGGGCGACATCCAGGGCCGTGGCGGAGACCCGCCGGGCGCCGAGCGAGTCGCCCGCGACCGAGTCCACCGTCACATCGACCGGGCGCCCCGCCGCCAGGGCGGCGTTCAGCGCGCGGCTGTGCTCCGGCTCCACCGCCACCGTCCGGACGCCGTGCTCCCGGGCGGCGGTGGCGACGCCCGCGAACAGCCCGCCGCCGCCGACCGCGACCACCACGGTGTCCACGTCCGGGATCCGCTGGTGGATCTCCTCCAGCAGCGTGCCGGCCCCGGCCGCGATCAGCGGATGGTCGTACGCGTGCGCCGCGAGAGCCCCGTCCTCGGCCGCGAACTCCTCGCACGCGGCCAGCGCCTCGGCGTACTCCGAGCCCACCGGCCGCACGTCGGCGCCGAGGCCGCGGAGCTTGGACACCTTCACCGCCGGCGCCGTGGTCGGCACGAACACCGTTGCCCGCACGCCCTGTTGCCGCGCCGCCCAGGCGCACGCCAGCCCGGCGTTCCCGCCGGAGGCGATGGTCACCCCCGCAGCGGGCAGGGTTCCGGCCTCGCGGTGCGCCTGGAGGAAGTTCTGCGCACCACGGGCCTTGAACGATCCGGTGTGCTGCATGAACTCCAACGCCAGCCACAGCTCACCGGACCGCTCGGGAGACGGATCGACCGGCGTCAGGGCGACCGGGCGGACACGCCCCGCGATCCGCTCGCTCGCGGCCTCGATGTCGCCGTACGTGAGGTGGTGCACTTCGCTGCTCCTGCCGATGGGGGATCACGACCAGGCGACGATCATGCCCGGGCCGGCCGGGCCGGGGAAGGGTCCGCCGGGCCCATCCACGCACACCACTCGGCGACATCGAACACCACTGCACGAATCATGGCCGCAGCCTAGCGAAGTCCCCTGCCTGCCTCGCCCGGGGGCCGGGCGCGGCGGGCGATGTGCCGGGCGGCTCAGTGGCGGTGGTGGTTGTCGGGCTGGGCCGGGTCGCCGGGGTGTTCCAATCCCGCCACCAGGGTGAGGCGTCGGGCGCGTTCGTGGTCGAGCCAGCGGACGAAGGCGGCTCGGCGGGCGGCCTCTCGGAGAGTCGGGGTGGGGTCGGGGTCCTGCGGGATGGTGAGGGTGGCGAGGAGCATCGCCGTCCAGGGGCCGACGGTGACCCACTCGCCCGGCGGGGCCTCGCGGAGGGCTTCGGCGAGGGCCTCCGGGAGGGTGTCGGGGTCGGCTTCGAAGCCGCCGTCGGGAAGGGCGAGGTGCCAGCGGGTGGCCGGTGGGCGGGCGGTCATGCCCCGGTAGTGGGCGATGTCCTCGGGCGGGGGCTCGACGCGGGCGGTCACGGACGCGTAGACGGCACGGACGGCTGCGCTGCCCTCGTAGGCCGCCGCCGTGATGGAGCCGAGTTCGACGGCGGCCTGTTGGTCGAGGCGGGCGGGGCCGGAAGACGCGACCGGCAGCCCCCGCTCGGCGGCGACCGTCTCGCAGAGGGCCTCGGTCAGCAGCACCTGCGCGACCCACCGGACCAGTTGCCGGTCCTCCGAACTGCCGGGCTGCGGCAGGGCGGTGGAGCGCGGGCCGGCCCGCAGGGCGGCGAGGCGCGCGTCGAGGGCGGTGCGCGGGATCGGGTGCCCGTCGAGCAGGCCGAGGGTCATGCCTCCACCACCAGGGCGACGGTCGGGGCGTACTGGCAGCGGCCGAACCACATCACCTTGGCCAGGGCCCAGTACGCACCGGGGTCGAGGGACTCGGGAGCGGCGACCGCGAAGTCGACGGTGACGGCGGAACCGGCCGGCACGGAGAAGCCGCGCACCGGGTCGGCGATCGCTCCCCAGGTGCCCCACGGGGAGACGAGTTGCAGCTCACCGCGGATCTCCCCGCGCGTGCGGTTGGTGAGGGTGAGGCCGAGAACGGCCCGCCCGCCGGGGGCGATCCGCAGGAGTTCGTCGGAGACGTCCACGGACAGTCCGGTGTCCCGGCCGGTCGTCGCCTTGGTGCCCTGGGCGGCCGACCAGTCCTCGGGGGCGTCCCCGGCGACGGGCAGCAGCCCGGGCAGCTCGCCGACGGCGATCGACACCACGTCCTCGATCCGCTGCCCGTCGTGCTCGATCCGGACGGCCGCGAAGTGCAGCCCGGGTTCCACGTCCGACGGCGGTGTCAGGGTCACCGGGAACCGCAGGTGACCACCGGCCGTCAGCCGGTACGGGCGGGTGCCGACGCTGCTCGCCCAGCCCTCCGGCGGCAGCACCACCGCCGTGCCCTCGACGGCGGCGTCCCGCAGTTGCGAGGAGAGCGCCACCGAGAAGGTCACCGTCTCCCCCGCCGTCCGCAGCAGTCCGGGCGCGGCACCGACCGACACCGGCAGGTAGCCGAGCGGTGCCGGGCCCCGGTTGTGCAGCCAGTAGCGGGCGTGGACGGGCTGGGCGGGTTCGGCCACCGGGCCGAGCTCGGGGCCGTCGGCGCGGGTCGACACCTCGGGAACCCCGAGCAGGGTGACGATCTGCGACCCGGCCAGGGCCAAGTCGGCCGGTCCCTGGGGGCGTTCCAGCAGGTCGGCGGAGCGCAGGTCGGTCAGGCCGAGCGCGCCGCCGAGCCGTGCCGTCCGGCCGAGGCCGGTCGACTCGACCAGCCGGACGGTGAGGTCGTCGCCCCCGGAGGACGCCGAGCCGTGGGCGATCGGGTTCCCCACCGGCTTGAGCGCGCCGAGCAGCACCTCGCGCTGCGGCTCGACCCGCAGCCAGGAGAGGGTCCCGGGCAGCGGCCCGTCCTGCGCCGCGGCGACGAGCCGCGCGTACAGCGGGTGGTTGAACTCCTGCCCCTGCGCGGGCAACGCCTGGGCCCGCCAGTCACCGTCGCCACCAACCAGTGCATAGCTGAACTCATGGGTCCAGTGCTGGAGTTGGAAGGAGGCGCCGTCCGGCAGGGTGCGTCGGGGCGGGTCGATCCAGACGCCGGACGGCCAACCGGTGCAGGAGCGCATCAGCGACAGGTGCAGCGCGCCGGTGGTGTCCACGGCGAAGCCGGGCAGGCCGAAGCTGAGCAACGCCACGGTGTGGTCAGCGAGTTGATCGGTCACGAGCGCCGGGCAGACGGCGGTGATCCGGGCGTCCGCGAGGTCGTCCACCAGGGCCGGCACATCGGCGACCACCAGGGCCGGCAGGGCGCGCAGGTCGCGCAGGTCGGCGTCCGGCCGCCATACCTCGGCAAGCGGGGCGAGCGCGGGCACCCACACCGCGCCGTGCGCCTTCAGCGCGGCCGCGTACTCCTCTCCCGCCTGCTCGATCACCTCCCGTGCCGCGTCGTTGACTTCCGGGCCGCCGACGACGATCCGGAAGTCCGGCAGGTTGGAGTCGACGTCCAGCCAGCCGTACCGCGCCCAGTCCGCCCCCGAGGTGGTGGCGGTGACGCCGATCCGGGCGAGTGCGACCACCAGCGGGCGGGCGTCGGCGGCATCGTCCAGCGTGGGGACGACCACCTCGGCCACGCCGAGTGCCCGTGCGCCGGTGACCTCGCCGGTGGCGGAGGTGAGCACGGCGCGCGCGGTGGCACCGAGGCCGAACCAGGTGTTGGCCGGGTTGTCCAGCGTCCACGGCGCCTCCGCCGAGTCGACGTCGGGCATCGCGAAGCCGCGCCCGACGACCGCCCCGGCGACCTCGCTGACCGGCAGCCCACCGGGGACGTCCACCGGGAAGCGCAGCCGCAGCAGCCGGTCGGCGCCGGAGTAGTCGAGGACCCTGGTCCGGCAGTCGACCCGGTCCAGGCCGCGCCAGAGCGTCACCGTCTGCTCGTAGCGGAGGCCGTCGACCGTGCCGCCGATCACCAGCCGCTCGCCGAGCGGGCCGGTCTCGCGGCGGACGGAGCCGGCGGCGGCCCCGGAGCCGGCCACCGGCCCGCTCGGCACCAGGTGCCACGGGCCCTCGCCGAAGTCGGGGTGCTGCGGGTACTCCTGGTACACCCGAAGTTCGTTGCCGATCCGGCCGTCCTGGATCAACTCCCGTTCGTGCAGCAGGTCGCGGACGGATGACAGCCCGCCGCCCCGCGCCGGGTCGGCCGTCACCCGGTACCGGCCGTTGGTGATCACCGCACCGGGGGCCTCGACCCAGGTCGGCTCGGGCTCCCCGGGAACCAGCCGCCAGGTGCGCCACCCGAGCGCGGGCACGTCCGCCGCCACGAACCGCAGCGTCCCCCGGTCGACGGCGCTCGGCACCGGCGCGCCCGTCTCGTCCAGGACGCGCACCGACCCGACGCCGGACGGCAGTTCGACCGTAGCCAGGCCCGTCCGGTCGAAGGACAGCGTGTTGGTCACCACCACCGCCGAACCCGCACCCACCGCAGAACCGGGGCCCACCGCAGAACCGGGGCCGGCCGTGGAGCCCCCCACCGTGGAGATCCGGGCCGTGGAGATCCGGGCCGTCAGCGCGTCCAGCGCCGCATCCCGGACGGCTGCGGCGAGGTCGTACGCCTCCCGCCAGCCGCCGAGCAGGTCCAGGTACACCTGGTCCGACTCGCTGCCCGTGATCGCGTCGTGGTGCGCACCGTAGGCGAGTTGGCGCCACACCTTGTCGAGCGCGGCGGCCGGGTAGCTGCCCAGCCCGTTGACGACGGCCAGCGCGGCGAGCTTCTCCGCGTCCACCGCCGCGACCTCGCCCGCCCGTTGGGCCTGCTTGGTGTCGATGTAGGAGACGTCCTTACCGGTGTACACCGGGTTCATGTCGCGGGTCTGCGGGCTGGGCCGGCGGCCGGTGGCGGCGAGGTCGGCCCGGACGGCGTCCAGGAAGTCGCGCGGGGTGGCGCAGACGAACCGCGGCCACAGGTACTTCTCGGCCCAGGAGCGGTGGATCGCGGTGACCCACTTGTTCGGCGGGGTGTAGTCCGTCCCCACCGGCAGCAGCAGGTTCTTCGTCGCCCCGACCGGCTTGAGCTTCCGGTACAGCTCGTACACGGCCTGCTCGGCGGTGGCGAGGTCGGGCGAGGAGTCCATCCACCAGCCGGCCGAGTAGTGGTGGGGCATGTAGTGGGTGAGCACGCCCTCGCCGCCGGGCGCGATCCACTCGAACTCGCTGGGGAACTGCATCACCCGGGCGTCGTCCTTGCCCTGGCGGAAGTTCTTCTGGATCGGGCCCCACTGGTGGAACGGCCCACGGGCCCAGGCGCTGCCGGTGAGCCCGGCCGCGGCGAGGTGGCCGGGGAACTGCGGGTCGTGCCCGAACACGTCGAGCTGCCAGGCGGTCTGCGGGTCGCCGCCGAGGATGTCGCGCTGGTAGCCGATGCCGTAGACGATGTTGCGGATGGTGGTCTCGGCGCCGGTGAGGTTGGTGTTGGGCTCGTTGTAGGTGCCGCCGACGAGTTCGACCTGCCCGCGCTCCAGCAGCGTCCGGAGCACCGAGCGCCGCTCCGGGTGCTGGTCGAAGTACGGCTTCAGGTAGTCGACTTCGGCGAGCACGAACTTGTACACCGGGTCCCGCAGGGCGAGGTCCAGGTGGGCGTCGACCAGGGCGAAGCCGTTGCGCTCCCACAGCGGCCGGGTGGTGGCGTCGGCGGAGAGCAGCTCCCACGGGGAGGTGTAGGCCGCCTGGGTGTTCCACCAGACCGGGTCGTAGTGGAAGTGGGAGACCAGGAACATCGTCCAGCCGGGCTCCGCGACCTCCACCACGCCGGCGGCCTCGCTGGACGACGCCCGCACCTTGACGGGAAGTTGGGAGCCGACGGCCGCCCCGGTGATCTCCAGCGGGACTTCGACCAGCCCCGTGCCGGTCGCCTCGCCGCGAACGCCCGCCCCGCTGACGGTGATCCGGGCGGCCGGTCCCTCGACCGTGACCCGCAGCAGCTGGCGCGGGGCTTTCTCGGGACCGGTGAACAGGTCGGTGCTCTCGACGGCGGTGATGGTGGTGACCGGCACGGGGGGTCCTTTCGGTACGGAGGCCTACTGGCCCCAGGCCTCGAACTCGTAGATGCGGGCGGCCGGGTCGTTGTTCTGGGCGGACTTGGTGACGACCAGCCGGACGTAGCGGGCGGTGGTGTCCACCGGGTGGGTGGTGGTGCCCGCGGTGTTGCCGGTCACGGTGGCGACGGTCGTCCACGGGTCGGTGGCCCTGGAGCGGGTCTGGATGGAGAAGTCCCGGGTGTTGTACGAGGCGCTCTCGCCGCCCGCCTGGGCGTGCTTGACCACGACCGTGGACAGTTTCTTCGCCGAACCGAGGTCCACCTCGAGCCACTTGGACGCGGTCAGGGTGCACCACTTGTCGCTGTTGCCGCCGTTGACGCTGCCGTTGACGGCCTTGGCCGGGCCCTCGTTGGCGTTGCACTGGCCGGAAGCGGTGGCGGGGCGCTTCAGCGCCAGGTTGGTCGAGGTCGAGGGCGGCGAGCCGTCCCAACCGACGGTGGTGGAGGCGACGTCGGAATGCCCGTAGGTGCTGGACACCGCCTCGACGTCCAGTGTCGTGGTGGCCTCCGTACCCGCCCGGTCGAGCTTCCCGACGAAGTACGCGTCGTTGGGCGTGGCCCCCAGGAAGGTGCGGGTGCCGTCCGCGTTGCGCCGGTACACCTCGTAGTGGTGGACGTTGCCGCCGGGCGCCGCCGTCCAGGAGAGCCTCAGCGACTGGCTGGCGCCGGCCGTCACGTCGCTCGCGCCGAGGACGGTCAGCCCGCCCGGCGCCGCCGGCGTCTCCACCGAGCCGTCGTAGAGGGCGACTTGGCCGACCCGCAGGTCGTACGAGGGATCCGACCCGGCGGCCTGGAGGGCGAGCTGGGAGATGGTGCGGCCCGCGTACCGGGAGAGGTCGAGGGTGTGCCGCTCCCAACCGGTCCCGGAGTTGTCCCCGACGTCCACGGTGGTGAAGCTGCCCGGGGCGTCGGTGAAGGAAACCGCGGCCTTGAGCCTGGTCGGGCCGGCGGCCGGGGTCTTGACCACCAGGTCGAGCTTGGTGTTCGCGGCGACGGGCAGCTTGGTCTGGTACAGCCGTACGGTGTTGGTGGCGTCCAGGGTGCCGGTCAGCCGCAGCGAGGAGCCGCCCTGGTAGGCGTCGGTGAAGTCGACCGACGGGCTCAGCTTGCTGCCGCTGGAGTCGACCACCCAGCGGTAGGTCGGCGGGACGTCCTGCAGTGAGAGGTTGTTCCAGCCGCCGGTGGCGACCCGGGTTCCGGCCGCGTTGTAGAAGTCGCCCTGGCCGGTGTCGAAGTTGGTGACGAAGGGTTTGGCGGTGATCGGCGAGGACTCGGCGACGTAGCCGGCCAGACCGGGCCAGCTGCCGGAGAGGTCGGTGTTCGACGGGTCGTTCTTGGCGCCGACCCAGTAGCGGGCGTCCTTGGCGTAGAAGTCGGCCCGGTCGGTGGCGGACTTCCAGGTCCACTCGGGGCGGTAGAGACCGAGCGAGGTGGTGTGCGGCTGCCCGGACGGGAAGAGGGTGTTCCAGTCGACGGAGGTGTTGTAGCCGTTCGCCTCGGTGTCGATGCCGGAGTACAACTCGTACTCGCTGCGGCCGAGTTGCCGGGCCAGGGTGCGGGAGGAGTCCAGACCGTCGGACGTCCAGCCGAAGTTGAGGAACATCGAGTCCGAGGTGCGCTTCGGACCGTCCTGCAGGAACGGCGAGTTGGCGGAGGTGAGGGCGTTCTGCCAGTCCACCGCGCCGGATGTGGTCATCGCGTCGTACCACATGAACTCGGTGCCGCTCTGCGCCTTGGTGTACTGCATCAGGTCGCGCAGGTCGGTGGCGAGGCCCGCATCGCCGCCACCCGTCTCCTGGTTGATGAACCAGCCGTCGAAGCCGTAGTACCGGGCGGCCTGGGTGAGCTTGTCGGCGACGGGGTAGCGGCCGCCGGACTTCTGGACGAAGTCGCGCACCCACTGGAGCTGGCCGCCGTACGCGGCGGGCGGGAAGAAGACGGTGCCGTAGACCTTGACGCCGTTGCGGTGGGCGGCGTCGATCACGGTCGGGTTCGGCGCGAGGATCAGGCCCTCGCCGGCCGAGCCGCCCCAGAACACCAGCTTGTCGACGTACTGCCAGTAGCCGAAGGCGTAGTAGTTGGGGTCGGCGGAGCCCTGGGAGGGGTTGTTGGAGGTGGGGCCGAAGGAGACCAGCGAGGCGATCTTCCCCTCGCCCGCCCGGGCGTTGGGGTTGGCGGCCAGGGCCGGGTCGCTGGTGCGGGGCTGGAGCGGGACACGGGAGCGGTTGAACCGGGCGTCCGGGTCGGTGGCCGGGTCCCAGTTGAGGATCGAGCTGGGGTACCAGTAGGAGGCGTACGGCTGGCTGCCCGAACCGGCTGTCGCCGTCGTGGCGGCGGGAGCGGCGGCGGGCCCGGTCCCGGCGGCGGGTGCCGGGGCCGGTCTCGGTGCGGCCCCGGCCGAGGGGGCGGCCGTCAGCGCGGCCGTCGCGAGCGCGGCGCTGAGCAGCAGGGGGAGGCGTCGTGACATGCGGTGGCTCCGATCGAGCGGAGGGGGTGGGGGACGGGCCGCCGCCGTCGCGGACGGGGGCCCGGCTGCATGTGGGCGTGCCGGTACTGAGCGGTGGAGTCGCAACGAGCGGGCCTCCCGGGGGCCGGGACCGGTACGCACCCAGGGCGGAGCCCGCTCGGCGCAGCGAGGCTAAACCGGTTCAGAAGGACTGTCAACGGCCCGCGCAGCAACCACTCCACGGAGCTACGTCGCGCCGAGCTAACCGCCGTACGACACGCCCCCCGGCGGCGAGGTCGACTCCCGCACCGTCAGCCGGGGCGTCGGCATCTGCAGGTCCCGCCCGGCCCCCGCCCCGTCCAGCGCCTCCAGCAGGCTGCGGGCGACCTGCTCGCCGAGCGCGAAGGTGTCCCGGCTCAGCGCGGTCAGCGGCGGGTGGACGATCCGGGCGAGCACCGAGTCGTCGAAGGAGACGATGGACAGCTCCCCGGGCACCGCGACGCCCATCTCCCCGGCCACGCCGAGCCCGGCGACGGCCATCACGTCGCTGTCGTAGACGATCGCGGTGGGCCTCCGGGGCCGGGAGAGCAGGGTGCGGGTGGCCGCCGCGCCCTCGGCGTCGCTGAAGTCGGTGGGCACCGACAGGGCCTCCTCCAGGCCGAGCCGGCGTGAGGCGTCGCGCAGCGCGCGGATCCGGCGCTGGGTGTGCTGGAAGTGCGGCAGCCCGGCGAGGTGGGCGATCCGGCGGTGCCCGATGGCGGCCAGGTAGTCGACGATGGAGAGCATCGCCTCCCGGTCGTCGGCCCAGATCCGCAGCTGGTTGCCGCCCTTGCCAGGGCCGCCCAGCACGACGGCGGGCAGCCCGAGTTCGTCCAGGACGGGCAGTCGGGCGTCCTTGACCTGGAGGTCCACCACGATGAAGCCGTCCACCCGGTGTTCGGAGGCCCAGCGCCGGTAGACCTCGATCTCGGCGGCGGTGTCCTCGACCACCATCAGGTGCAGGGCGATCGAGCTGGCCGAGAGCACCGCCTGCAGGCCGGACAGCAGTTGGCTGAAGAACGGCTCGACGCCGATGGTGCGGGCGGGGCGGGCGATCACCAGGCCGACGGCGTCGGACCGGGCCCCGCCGAGGGCGCGGGCGGCGCTGTGCGGGCGCCAGTTCATCTCCTCGGCGACCCGCAGGATCCGGTCCCTGGTCGCCTCGCTGACACCCGGGCGGCCGTTGAGCGCGAAGGAGACCGCGCCCTTGGAGACACCGGCCTGGCGCGCGATGTCGGCGATCGTCGGTCTGCCCACGGATCCCGACTCCTCTCTTGACAGCCAAGTTTAGGCGGGAGCATAGTCCCTGCCAGAGCTAGACCGGTTTAGTTAGTCAGTTTCTGGAACTCGACACAACCCAAGAACGCGCAAACCCGCGAGCTCACCGTCCACGTGCGCCCACCCCGGACGCAACACCCCGGACACCCACCCCGGACACCCACCCGAGCTCGCCGCGATCCCCCACCCACCCCCAGGACCGGGAGACCCTCATGCGAAGAATCTGGGCGGCACTGACCACGACGGCCCTCACCGCGGCGGCCCTCACCGGCTGCGGACTCGGCTCCGGAGACACCAAGAGCAGCGACAACGTGGCGAGTGCGGCCGCCACCGGTGAGGTCAAGGGCAAGGTCTCGATCCAGACCTGGTCGCTCAAGCCGAAGTTCACCGACTACATGCAGGGCGTGATCGACGGCTTCAAGAAGAAGTACCCCGGCGTCGAGGTCGACTGGCTGGACCAGCCCGGCGAGGGGTACGCCGACAAGGTGCTCAGCCAGGCCGCCTCCGGCACCCTGCCCGACGTGGTCAACCTCCCGCCGGACTTCGCCTTCCCGCTGGCCAAGAAGGACGTCCTGCTGGACGTCGCCAAGGCCGACCCCAAGCTCGCCGACGAGTACGTGGCCGGCGGCGTGAACGCCTACCGCTACCACGGCTACCAGGGCACCTTCGGCTACCCCTGGTACCTCAACACCGATGTGAACTACTGGAGTTCGGACCTCCTGGACAAGAACGGCCTGGACCCGAAGAAGCCCCCGGCCGACCTGGACGAACTCATCGCCCAGGCCCGGGTGATGAAGGAGAAGTCCGGCGGCCAGACCTACCTGATGAGCCGCAAACCAGGCCTCGGCGACCTCTACAACATCGGCGTGAAGATCATGGCCGACGACGGCAAGTCCTTCACCTTCAACACCCCCGAGGCCGCCGCCCTGCTCGACAAGTACCGGGACGCCTTCAAGGACGGCCTGATGCCGAACGGGGTGCTCACCGACACCTACGCCGGCAACTCCAAGCTGTTCAGCGCCGGCACCGCGGCCTGGACCACCGGCGGCGGCAACTTCATCACCAGCCTCGCCACCGACAACCCCTCGCTCGCCCCTAAGGTCGTCCCCTCCCCCGCGATGGGCACCCCGCCGCTGTACGTCCAGGGCCTGTCCATCCCCAAGAACACCAAGAACCCGGCCGCCGCGGTGGCGCTCGCCCGCTGGGTCACCAGCCCGGAGAACCAGGCCGCCTTCGCCCACCTGACCAGCGTCTTCCCGTCCACCAAGGCCTCCGCGAACGACCCCTTCTTCAGCAGGAGCGACGGCACCAACGCGGGCGACGCCAAGGTGATCGCCTTCAACTCGCTCGCCAAGGCCCAGCTGATCCAGCCGGTCGAGGTGGACGACGCGATGGGCACCATCGTCAAGCAGCAGTTCGCCCTCGCCATCGGCGGCCAGACCAGCTCCAAGCAGGCGCTGGACACGGCCGTCGAGCAGTGCGACAAGCTGCTCAAGGGCTGACCCACCCATCCCGCACCACCCCACCCCGCACCACCCCACTGCGTACCACCCCACCCCACACCACCCCACTGCGTACCACCCCACCCCACGCCATCCCACACCCCCGGTGACTCCCGTACCGGCGCAGCGGCGGGCCTCCCCCACACCCGCCGCCCCGGGAATGACCCGTACCGCCCCGGCCCCCGGAAGGCCCAGGGCCCAGCCCCAGGAAGGCCCCCGCATGACCCACCGGCGTTGGTTCACCCCCTGGCTGCTCGCCGGCCCCGCGATACTCTGGCTGGCCGTCTTCAACCTCTGGCCTGCCGTCAACACGGTGATCCTGTCCTTCACCAACGCCAAGCCCATCGGCGGCGGGCACTTCACCGGCCTGGAGAACTACGGCCGCCTGCTGGACGACGCCCAGCTCGCCGACGCCCTGCTGAACAGCATCGTCTTCATGCTGGTCTGCCTCCCGCTGCTGACCGTCCTGCCGCTGCTGCTCGCCCTGCTCGTCCAGCGCCGGATCCCCGGCATCACCTTCTTCCGCACCGCCTTCTACACCCCGGTGATCGCCTCCGCGGTCGTGGTGGCGCTGATCTGGGGCTGGGTGCTGGACGACCGGGGTCTGGTCAACGGCCTGCTCCAGCAGACCGGCCTGGCCGACTCCCCGGTCTCCTTCCTCACCGACCGCTGGCTGCTGCTGTTCAGCGCGATCGCCCTGACCGTCTGGAAGGGCCTGGGCTACTACATGGTCATCTACCTGTCCGCCCTCGCCAACGTCCCGCGCGAGCTGCACGAGGCGGCGGCCGTGGACGGCGCGAGCTCGCTGCGCCGCTTCTGGCACGTCACCCTGCCCGGGGTGCGGCCGACCATGGTGCTGATCTCCGCGCTGATCTCGGTGAGTTCGCTGCGCGTCTTCTCCGAGCTGTACGTACTCTCCAACGGACAGGGCGGCCCCGGCGGCCGCGACATGTCGGTGGTGATGCTGATCCAGATGTACAGCCGCGGCTTCAACGGCCACCTGGGCTACGCCTCCGCGCTGAGCCTGCTGCTGTTCGTCATCACCCTCGGCCCGATGCTGTTCCTGATGCGGCTGAACCGGAAGGCGGCCTGACCCCGTGACCACCCTCCGCCCGAAGACGGCCCGCGGCTTCAACACGCCGTCCCCCGCCCAGACCGCCGCCCGCTACCTGCTGCTCCTGCTCGTCCTGCTGCTGGTCATCGGCCCCTTCCTGTGGCAGTTGTCCACCGCCCTCAAGGGCCCCACCGAGGACGTCTACACCCGCACCCCGGCCTTCCTGCCCGAGCAGCCGACCCTCGGCAACTTCGGCAAGGTCGCCGACACCATCCCGGTGTGGACGTACGCCCTCAACTCGCTGACCGTCGCCGCCGTCTGCATCACCGGCAACGTGGTCGGCTGCACCCTGGCCGGCTACGCCCTGGCCCGGCTGCGCTTCCGCGGCGCCAGGCTGGTGCTCGGCCTCTTCCTGGCCACCCTGGTGCTGCCCGGCGAGGTCACCATCGTCTCCCAGTACGTGCTGGTGCGCGGCCTCGGCCTGGCCGACAGCCTGGCCGGCGTGGCCCTGCCCGGGGCGATCGCCATGCTCAACGTGCTGCTGATGCGCACCGCCTTCGCCGCCGTGCCGCTGGAACTGGACCAGGCCGCGCTGGTGGACGGCGCCAACGTCTGGCAGCGGCTGTGGTACATCGGTCTGCCGAACGTGCGCGGCATGCTCAGCGTGATCGTCATCTTCACCTTCATCGGCGCCTGGGACGACTTCCTCTGGCCGCTGATCGTGCTCAACGACCCGCAGAAGTACACCCTGACCGTCGGGCTCCAGTACCTCAACGGCACCTTCTCCGCCAACCCCCGGCTGATCGCGGCCGGCACCATGATCGCCTTCCTGCCGATCGTCGTGGTGTTCGCCGTCTGCCAGCGCTTCTTCTTCAAGGGCGTCGAGGAGGGAGCCGTCAAGGGCTGAGCCCCCGAGGACGAGACCCCGTCCGTACGCCCCGAACCAGTTGAGGTAGCCCCCGTGACCACCCCCGTGACCGCCACCCCGCAGGCCCCGCGCTTCGGCGTCAACTACACCCCCAGCTCCGGCTGGTTCCACCACTGGCTCGACTTCGACCTGGACGCCGTGCGCGCCGACTTCGACTCCGTCGCCGCCCTCGGCCTGGACCACGTCCGGGTCTTCCCGCTGTGGCCGCTCTTCCAGCCCAATCGCACCCTGATCCGCCCGCGCGCCGTCGAGCAGCTGACCACCCTGGTGGACGCGGCCGGCGAACGCGGCCTGGACGTCGCGGTGGACGGCCTCCAGGGCCACCTGTCGAGCTTCGACTTCCTGCCGTCCTGGACCCGGACCTGGCACCGCCGCAACCTCTTCACCGACCCCGAGGTGCTGGACGGCCAGGCGGACTACCTGCGCACCCTCGCCGGGGCGCTGAGCGAGCGGCCGAACTTCCTCGGGATGACGCTCGGCAACGAGATCAACCAGTTCTCCGGCGCCCCGCACCCCGATCCGGACCGCTGCACCCCCGCCGAGGCGGAGGCCTGGCTGCGCCGGATGCTCGCCGCCTGCGAGCAGGGCGCGCCCGGCCGGCTGCACCTGCACGCCTCCTACGACGCCGCGTGGTACCTGGACGAACACCCGTTCACGCCTTGGCACTCGGCCCGCCTCGGTGCCGCCACCGCCGTGCACTCCTGGGTGTTCAACGGCACCGCCCAGCGCTACGGCGCCCACTCCACCGCCACCGCCCAGCACGCCGCCTACCTGGTCGAGCTGTCCAAGGCCTGGGCCGACGACCCGGCCCGCCCGGTCTGGCTGCAGGAGGTCGGCGCGCCCGCCCCGCACATCACCGCCGCGGACGCGGCCCGGTTCACCGGCGCCACCGTCGAGGCCGTACTGGACTGCCCGGACGTCTGGGGCGTCACCTGGTGGTGCTCCCACGACGTGGACCGCTCGCTCGCCGACTTCCCCGAACTGGAGTACAGCCTCGGTCTGTTGACCACCGACCGGAGGGTCAAGCCGGCCGGTGCCCGGCTCGCCGAGGCCGCCGCCGAGGCCCGCCGGAGCTGGCGGCCGCCCGAGCCGCGCGGCACCGCCGTAGTGGTCGCCACCGGCGACGAGGTCACCTCCCCCCGCCGCGCGGACTGCGGCCCGGGCGGACCGGTGTACGAGGCCTTCATGCACCTCGCCGAGGCCGGCGCCCGGCCGACCACCGTGCTCGCCGAACGCGCTGAGGACTCGGCGCACCTGGCCGCGCGCGGCATCACCGAGGTGGTCCACCCCTCCGACGTACGTCCCCGGTAAGTATCTCAGCCGTCAGTACCTCAGCCGTCAGTACCCCAGCACGCAACGGAGCCTGCCGACATGCACGATGACCGCACCCTCGTCGAGTCCCGCCTCAAGCGCGTCCTGGAGGAGCGCATCCTCCCCGCCGTCTACCCCGAGTCCGTCCCGCTGGAGGCCGGCATCTGGACCGCCCCCGGCGAGCCCGTCCCGGTGGCCGAGGGGCTGGCCGCGCCGCGCACCCCGATCGCGGCCGGCGACGCCTGGGGTGCGCCCTGGGGCACCAGTTGGCTGACCGTGTCCGGCACCGTGCCCGAGGCCTGGGCCGGCCGGACGGTCGAGGCGCTGATCGACCTCGGCTTCGACGCCAACATGCCCGGCTTCCAGTGCGAGGGCCTGGTCTACCGCCCGGACGGCAGCCCGGTGAAGGGCCTCAACCCGCGCAACCAGTGGGTGCGGATCGCCGCCCCGGCGGCCGGCGGCGAGCAGGTGCTGCTGCACGTCGAGGCCGCCGCCAACCCGGTCATCCTCGACTACCACCCCTTCCTGCCCACCGAGTTGGGCGACAAGGAGACGGCCGGCGACCAGCCCCAGTACAAGCTGGCCCGGCTGGACCTCGCGGTCTTCGACGACATCGTCTGGCAGCTGGCCCTGGACCTGGAGGTGCTCGGCGAGCTGATGGCCGAGCTGCCGGTGGACGGCTCCCGCCGCTGGGAGGTGCTGCGCGCGGTCGAGCGCTGCCTGGACGCGATCGACCTCCAGGACGTCAACGGAACGGCCGCGCAGGCCCGTTCGGAGCTCACGGCGGTGCTGGCCGTGCCCGCCGCGCCGTCCGCGCACCGGATCAGTGCGATCGGCCACGCCCACATCGACTCCGCCTGGCTGTGGCCGCTGCGCGAGACGGTGCGCAAGGTGGCCCGCACCACCGCCAACATGACCGCGTTGCTGGAGGACGAGCCGGAGTTCCGCTACACCATGTCCCAGGCGCAGCAGTACGCCTGGATCAAGGAGCACCGGCCCGAGGTGTACGCCCGGGTGCGCAAGGCGGTGGCCGAGGGCCGGTTCATCCCGGCCGGCGGCATGTGGGTCGAGTCCGACACCAACATGCCCAGCTCGGAGGCGATGGCCCGGCAGTTCGTTCACGGCAAGCGGTTCTTCCTGGAGGAGTTCGGGGTCGAGAACCACGAGGCCTGGCTGCCGGACACCTTCGGCTTCACCGGCGGCCTGCCGCAGATCATCCGCAACGCCGGCTCCAAGTGGCTGCTGACCCAGAAGATCTCCTGGAGCCAGGTCAACAAGTTCCCGCACCACACCTTCCTCTGGGAGGGCATCGACGGGACCCGCATCTTCACCCACTTCCCGCCCGTGGACACCTACAACTGCTCCATGAAGGGCAGCGAAATCGCCCACGCGGCAAGGAACTTCAAGGACAAGGGGGTGGCCCGGCACTCGATCGCCCCGACCGGCTGGGGCGACGGCGGCGGCGGCACGACCCGCGAGATGGTCGCCAAGGCGGCCCGGCTGCGGGACTTGGAGGGCTCGGCCACCGTCCGCTGGGAGAACCCCGCCGAGTTCTTCGCCAAGGCCGAGGCCGAGTACCCGAACCCGCCGGTCTGGGTCGGTGAGCTCTACCTGGAGCTGCACCGGGCCACCCTGACCAGCCAGGCCAGGACCAAGCAGGGCAACCGGCGCAGCGAGAACCTGCTGCGCGAGGCCGAACTCTGGTGCGCCACCGCCGCGTTGCGCAGCGGCAGCGGCAGCGGCAGCGGCAGCGGCAGCGGCACCGGCACCGGCAGCGGCACCGGCAGCGAGGAGGCGTACGAGTACCCGTACGAGCAGCTGGACCGAATCTGGAAGACGGTGCTGCTGCACCAGTTCCACGACATCCTGCCCGGCTCCTCGATCGCCTGGGTGCACCGCGAGGCCGAGGCCACCTACGCGGCGCTGGCCCGGGAGCTGGAGGCGCTGATCGGCGCGGCCCAGCAGGCGCTGGCCGGTCCGGCGGAGGGCGGGCGCGAGCTGGTGTTCAACGCCGCGCCGCACCCGCGCTCGGCCGTCCCGGCGGGCGGCGCGGCCGTCGCCGTCACGGCCGGTCCGGCCTGCACGGCGACCCCGCTCGACGGCGGCGGCTTCACCCTGCGCAACGGCCTGCTGGAGGTGGTGGTCGACCCCGACGGCCTGATCGGCTCGGTGGTGGAGACGGCGAGCGGCCGGGAGACCGTCGCCCCCGGCAGCCGGGCAAACCTGCTGCAGCTGCACCCCGACTTCCCCAACATGTGGGACGCCTGGGACGTCGACCAGTTCTACCGCAACACTGTCACCGACCTCACCGGCGTGGACTCCCTCACCGCCTCGGCCGACGACGACCGGGCCGAGGTCCGGATCGCCCGCTCCTTCGGCTCCTCCACCGTCGTCCAGACCCTCACCCTGCGCGCGGGCGAGCAGCGGCTCGACATCGACACCGAGGTCGACTGGCACGAGACCGAGAAGTTCCTCAAGGCCGCCTTCCCGCTGGACGTCCACACCGAGCGCTACGCCGCCGAGACCCAGTTCGGCCACCTCTACCGGCCCACCCACACCAACACCAGCTGGGACGCCGCCAAGTTCGAGGCCTGCAACCACCGCTTCGTCCACCTGGACGAGCCCGGCTGGGGCGTCGCCCTGGTGACCGCCTCCACCTACGGCCACGACGTCACCCGCACCGTGCGCCCGGCCGACGGCGGCACCACCACGACCGTCCGCTTCTCGCTGCTGCGCGCCCCGCGCTTCCCCGACCCGAAGACCGACCAGGGCCTGCACCGCTTCCGGCACGCGCTCGTCCCGGGCGCGGCGATCGGCGACGCCGTCCGCGAGGGCTACCGGATCGGCCTGCCCGAGCGGCGGGTCACCGGCAGCGCCGAGCGGGTGGCACCCCTGGTCGAGGTGGACGACGACGCCCTGGTGGTCAGCGCCGTCAAGCTCGCCGACGACCGCAGCGGAGACCTGATCGTCCGGGTCTACGAGGCGGGCGGCGGCCGGGTCCGCGGCCGGCTGAGCACCTCCTTCCCGCTGGCCGGCGCCGTCCCCTGCGACCTGCTGGAGCGGCCCTGGGACGGCACCCGCGGCGAGGTGACGGTGGCGGACGGCGCGGTCCGGCTGGCACTGCGGCCGTTCGAGCTGGTCACCCTGCGGCTCAGCGCGGCCCGCTGACCGACCGTCCCGCGTACCGTGAGAGCGCCCCGGCCCCGCCCGGCCGGGGCGCCGCCGATCCCCGTGGAGCCCGCCATGCCGTTCACCCCGCTGTTCGCCGCCGTCGACATCGGCGGCACCAAGATCGCCGGGGCGCTGGTCGACGGCGCCGGGCGGCTACGGCACCGGCTCCAGCTGCCCACCCCCGCGCGGGAGCCGGGCACGGCCGTGCTCGCCGTCGTCCACAAGGTGCTGGAGCAGCTCGCCGGCACCCCCGACTGGGCCGCCGTGACGGCCGTCGGCATCGGCAGCGCCGGCCCGGTCGACCTCGCCGGCGGCACCGTCAGCCCGGTCAACATCCCCGGCTGGCGCGGCTTCCCGCTGGTCGCCGAGGTGGCCGGGCACCCGGCGGTGGCCGGCCGTCCGGTCCGCCTGGCGGGGGACGGCGTCGCGATGGCCGCCGCCGAGCACTGGCAGGGCGCGGCCCGGGGCGCCGACAACGCGCTCTGCCTGGTGGTGTCCACCGGCGTCGGCGCCGGGCTGGTGCTGGACGGCGCCGTCCGGCCCGGCCCCAGCGGCAACGCCGGACACCTCGGCCACATCACCGTCGAACTGGACGGCGAGCCCTGCCCGTGCGGCTCCCGCGGCTGCCTGGAGGGCCTGGCCAGCGGCACCGCGATCGCCCGCCGGGCCCTCGCCGACGGCTGGCGCCCGCCCGGCGCCGACCGCACCGCCCGCGCCGTGGCCGTCTCCGCCGCCGCCGGCGACCCGGTCGCCCTGGCCTCCTTCGACCGGGCCGCCCAGGCGCTGGCCGCCGGGATCGCCGCCACCGCCGCCCTGGTCGACCTCCAGCGGGTGGTCGTCGGCGGCGGCGTGGCCACCGCCGGAGCGGTGCTGTTCGACCCGCTCGCCCGCCACCTGGACCGCGCCGCCGCCCTGTCCTACCTCCGCGGCCTGGACGTGCGCCGCGCCGAACTCGGCACCGACGCCGGGCTGATCGGCGCCGCCGCGCTCTGCCGCTGACACCTGCCCCCGGAGACCCCGGCATGCCGCCCTACGCCCTGCTCGACAACCCGGTCCGCCGCTACGACTGGGGCTCCCGCACCGCCGTCCCCGCCCTCACCGGCACCGCACCCGACGGCACCCCGCAGGCCGAACTGTGGATGGGCGCCCACCCCTCCGCGCCGTCCCGGGTGGACGGGAGGCCGCTCGACGCGCTGATCGCCGCCGACCCGGACGGCCTGCTCGGGCCCGGCACCGTACGGCGGTTCGGCCCGGCGCTGCCGTTCCTGTTCAAGGTGCTGGCCGCCGACCGGGCACTCTCCCTCCAAGTCCACCCGAGCCGCGCCCAGGCCGAGGCCGGCTACGCCGACGAGCAGGCCCGGGGCATTCCCGTGGACGCCCCGGAGCGGGTGTTCAAGGACCGCTCCGCCAAGCCCGAACTGCTGTGCGCGCTGGGCGACTTCGAGGCCCTCTGCGGCTTCCGCCCGGCGGCCGGCACCGCCCGGCTGCTGGACGCCCTCGGCGTGCTGGCCCCCTGGTCCGCCGCCCTGCGCGAGGGGCCCGCCGCCGAGGCGCTGCCCGTCCTGCTCCGGCAGGCGCTGGGGGCCGACGGCTCCCGGCCGGCCGCCGACGGCTCCCGACTCGCCGCCGTCACCGCGGCGCTGCACCGCACGGCGGCCGCCGGCGGCCGCTACGCCAAGACCTGCGCCGCTTACGCCCGGCTGGCCGACGAGCACCCCGGCGACCCGGGGCTGCTCGCCGCGCTGCTGCTCAACCACGTCCGGCTCCGCGCCGGGCAGGCGCTGTACCTGGACGCCGGGGTGCCACACGCCTATCTCCGGGGCACCGGTGTGGAGTTGATGGCCAATTCGGACAACGTGCTGCGCTGCGGGCTCACCAACAAGCACCTAGACGTGGACGGACTACTGGCCGTCACGTCCTTCCGCGCGGCCGGGCCGGTCCGCCGCACCGCCCGCCCGCTGAACGACGTGGAGGCCGAATTCCGCTCCCCCGCAGGGGAGTTCCACCTCTTCCGGCTCCGGCCGCCGGCCGCCCCGTACCGTGTCGAACTGCCCACCCCGCAGATCCTGCTGTGCGTCGCGGGCCACGCCCGGCTGCACTCCCCCGGCTTCCCCGCCCTGGACCTGCCCCGGGGTGCCTCCGCCTACCTGCCCCCGGGAGCCGGACCGGTCGAACTGACCGGCCCGGGCGCGGAGCTGTTCCGCGCCACCACGGGCGGCTGAGTCCCGGTCCGAGCTTCAGGCGAGGAGTGTCCTCAGGCGGGCAGCGGGTGGCCGAACAGCAGGTCGTAACCTTCCGGCAGCTGCTCGACGACCCGGTCGACCACGTCCCCCGGGACGAGGTCGGCCACGGTGCTCAGCACCGCCCCGATGTCCCACTGCGCCGTGGCCGTGGTAGCGCCGTCGATCCAGCCCACCACGGCCTCCACGAAGCGCTCGGCGGTCAGCGGTTCCGCGGCGGGTCCGGCGGCCCGGAGCAGCGAGGCGTACGTCCCGGGCAGCGCGTCGGCGATCTCCATCCGCTCCGCGCCCACCAGGTGCTCACCGAGCAGCCCGAGCACGACCCGGGAGGCGTGGTCCGCCTCCGCCGCGCCCCGGTACTCGCCGCGTTCCACGACGCGGGCGAGGAAGTCCTCCGAGGAGATGGTCATCGCGTCCTCCTTCCGGCCTGCGGGGCCGGGCCGGCGGCGATGGGTCCGGAGGGGCCGCCTCATCGCAGCCCGTGACCGCCGGGGGACGTACCGGCTCCCGTGCTGCTCAGGGTACTGCGGTCCGGCCTCGGCGATACCCGCCGATCCGGCCGGGGGCCCGGTCCCGAACGCAACCTTGACGACGGGCGCCGGGAGACGCGAGGGGCCGGCACGGGAGGGAGGTGCCACGGGACGGGGGCGTCGCGGGAGGGGGTGCCGGGGCGGGGCCGGAGGCCGGACCGACGGATCGACGCCGTTGTCGATCACGCCGCCGGCCCGCGCCGTCACCGGCACGGGAGCCCACGGGTGGGCGGGGGTCAGCCCGCCGAGGTGCGACACCGGCGGCGCGGGCCCCGCGGGGAGCCCACCCCGCCGCCGACCCCGGCCGGCATGCGCGGCACCGACCCCGGTGCCGTCGGCCTCGCGCCGGCAGCGGCGGCAGCGGCGCTGCCGACGGCCCGGCCGTCGCCACGCCCCGTGTCCGGGGCCGCACCGGCCTCCGAGACCGACATAAACGCCGACAGAAAACGCCGCTCGTTCTGGCTGAGTTTGCGCGAACGCCCGGATTCCTGGTCCCGCGCGACCACCACGGTCCGCGCCCTCATAAATGTCAGCGGATCACGGCAGACATTCACCTCGACGTGCGCGGAACTCCGTCCGAGGTGTTTCACGGTGAGCCGCACCGACAATGGCTCGGGGCGGTGGTGCAACTGCTCCAGGTAATCGATTTCGTGTCGGGCGATAATGAATCCGGACGGAAACAGCGATTGCCGGACGGCGGTCGCGTGGTGCCGGAGCAGGTCGTGAATCCCCTCCTGGATGTAGCCGACCAGCCGGGCGTTGTTGATGTGCCCGTTCTCGTCGACGTCGCTCCACCGGGTGGGACAGGACAGCACGTGCACGCCCGGGTGCAGCGCGCTCACTGCTGCGTCAGCCCGGCGCCGGCGCCGGTGGGGAGCAACGCCCGCTGCAACCTGGCGTAATAGCCGGACTGTTCGGCCGCCATCCGGGCCGCCGTCCAACCCTCCTCGGCGGCCTCGGCGGCCGCCTGGACGACCAGGCTGTCGAGCATCATGTCGACCGACCGGCAGAGTTCGGCGACCGCGGCGAGCCGTTCGGTGACGTCCGCCGCACCGGCCGCGCTCCGGGCCGGAAAGGCCGCCAGCGAGTCGACCGCGAGCTGCAGATCGTCGATGGCGTCCGACCGGCTTTCCTCCGGGGAATTCCGCATGCTTTTCTCCAGGACCAATTAGGGCCATTACGGCCCGGTAACTGACGTTCGAATACACCCTGATCGGTGTCGGCCCCCCGACTGCTTCGACGCTATCCCAGTCGGCGCGGGTCCGCAGATGGTTTTCGGACCACGACGGGAAACTGACTTCCATTGGAGTAGTTTGCCGGGGTACACAATATGCCCCATCAGCCGAACGCGGTAAGCAGAACGGGTGGTATCGCCGACCCGCCGAGCAAGATCGACTACGGTCCGTCACGAATCTGCTACCAGCCGCCCCACCAGCGCGCCTTGTACAGGTGGGTGCCGCGCAGCGTCCGCGCACCCTCCGGCCGGTGCAGCCGGATCACCGAGGTGCACCAGTCGCAGGCCGCGGAGTGATCGGGTGCCACCGTGAGCAGCCGTCCCGTCCCGGGCTCGTCGCCGATGCTCTTGACGTCCCGCTCGGCGGCGGGATCGGCCAGCCGTACGGCCGTGAAGCGGTCGGCGGCCGGGTCGTAGCGCCACAGGCCCCGCAGGGTGCTCAGCCAGAACCGGCCCGGCTCCGCCAGCACCGGCGCGAGGTCGTGGCCGCCCCGGCCCGGCAGCGGGGCGGTGCGGACCGCGGTCAGCGTCGGCGCGGCCGGCGAACCGCCCACCCGCAGCCCGACCAGCGCCTCGTCACCGAGCACCCAGAGCAGCCCGGACCGGCCGTCCCAGAGCACCCCGTGCGCGCCGGGCAGCCCGAACTCCGCGTACGCCGTGGCCCGCGGCCCCTGCGAGGCCGCGTACAGCCGCACCCAGCCGGCCGCGGCCACCACCGCGACATCGCCGTCCGGCAGCAGCTCGATGCTGTGCGGGTTGACCCCGGGGCCCAGGTCCGCGGCCCAGTACGTCCGGCCGGTGGCGGTCTCCACCACCGCGGCGAGCCCGCCACTGGCGGTGGTCAGCAGGTAGCGGCGGCCCTGCCGGATCCGGCTCTTCGCCTCGTCCACCAGCGACCAGCTGCGGTCCACGGCGAGATCGGCGAGGTCCGGCGCCCGGTCCGCGCTCCAGGACCACACCACCGGCAGCCGGTCCGGGCCCTGGTAGGCCATCAGCTCCTCGGCGCTCTGCAGCACGAACACCCGCCGGGAGCCCTGGTCGGCGACCACCACCTGCCAGCCCGGCCGCCCCGCCTCCGCCCGGCCGGCGGGCACGCAGCACAGCAGGGCCAGGCACAGGGCGGACAGCATTCGCATCGGCACGCCCCCACGGTGGCCGCTCCCGCACCGCCCCGCACCACGACTCGGCCGAACGGCGCCGCACCCCGCACGGTCGGCAGTGCCCGCGCCCTGCCGGGACGCGCCCTGCCGGGATCCGAGCAACCGACCAGCCGCCCGGTCAGACCTCCAACAGGTCCAGCGCCCGCATCCAGTCATACGACCCCGGTGTGAACTCCGCGATCCGCACGCCCATCCGCCGCAGCCTGGTCAGGCTCTCCTCGTACGCCGGATGCGCCGCCTGGGCCGCACTCAGGCACGGCTGAACGGCGACCGGGATCCCCCACCCGTACGACTCGCACAGGATCCCCAGCGCGAGCGTGTCCGAGATCCCGGCGCTCCACTTGTTGATCGTGTTGAAGGTGGCGGGCGAGACGACGAGGGCATCCGGATCCGGCAACGGTCGAGGATCCCCCGGCTTCCGCCAGGCGGAGCGGATCGGGAAGCCCGTCTGCTCCTCGACCGCATCCACATCGATGAACCCCATCGCGAGCGGAGTCGCCACCACCCCCACCTCCCACCCCCGCCGCTGCGCAGCGGCCACCAACTCCCCCACCCCACCGGCCACTCCCGCCGCACACACCACCACGTACAGCATCGGCATCGCCCGCACTCCCCTCTCCACTCAGCGGCCCACCACCAGATCCGCGTGCACAGTCTTCCCGAACGCCCCGACGGAGACCCCCCAACGCCGGCCCGTCAACGCGTGAACCAGCGCAAGCCCCCGATGCCCCTCCTCATCCTCCCCCGCCACCATCAGCACCGGCAGCACCCGAGACCCGTCCCGCACCGCCACCCGCACCGTCCGTTCGCCGACCCGGCGAACGGTGACGGTCATCCGCGCCAGACACCCCGTCCTCACCGCATTGGTGACGAGTTCGCCGACGGTCAGCTCCGCCGGATCGACCAGCCCCGGCAGCCCCCACTCCTCCGGCTTCTCCCGCACCATGCGCCGGGCTTTCCCCGCCGACTCCGGCCGATACGGCAACATCACAGTCGCCGGCGTCGGCACCCGCTCGGCGATCAGAAGTCCACTCGTCATCAACAACCCCTCGGCCATCGCAGCTGGTGGGCGGTCTCACAGGCCCGATGCGGAACGGGGGCTGGTTGCGGTTCGACGGCACCCGCCTCGCCGAGGAGCGCGGCACGGCGGCACCACCGCCAAGCTTTCCCGCGAGCAGAAGGGCCGCTTCGTCGCGCTCTGCTGGATCGCCCAGATCCACAAGCACATCCCCGACCCCAAGCCCGCCTACACCGCCGACTGGGACGACCTGCCCAAGTGGCAGCAGGAGACCGACGCCGACATCTTCGAGGCCGTCGAGCACCACCTCTGACCGCGCCGGACCACCTCTGACCGCGCCGGACCACCTCTGACCGCGCCGGACCACCCGCGCCTGCGGGACCGCAGGCGCGGGCGGATCCGGCTCAGAGCGGCGCGGCATCCGGGTAGCGGTCGCTGAACCTGTCCAGGAGGCGCTCGTCGGCGACCCGGATCTCCCACAGCGTGCTGTCGAACTCCGTCAGCACCACGACCGGTTCCCCGTCGGCGTACCCGGTGGCCTCGGCATCGACCAGCTGAACCGCCGGTCCCACCAGGGCGAGCAGCGTCGGGGTGTCCATGCCCTCGCCCGCCGAGCGGCGCTCCAGCTCCGCCGCGAGGTCCCACCGTTCCTCACACTCGACCCGCCAGCGCAGCCCCCGCGCCGAGTCCCCCAGCAGGGGCAGCAGTTCGGCCACGGTCACGTAGTGCGGCCCCCGCCACGCCTTGAAGCTGATCCCCTGCATCCTCGCCCTCCCGCTGCTCCCGCTGCTCCCACCGGAGATTACGGCAACCGGCGATCTCGTCCGTCTCAGGTCGGTATCCGTGCCGGGGTGACCACGGAGGACGGCGAGCAGCGCGGGGAGGTGCGGCAGACGGTCAGCGGCCGGGGGTTGGGGCCGTCGAGGACCTGGACGGACCACAGCACCGGGTAGCTGCCGCCGCAGATCCCGCAGGTCGGCGGCGGTGGCGGGGTGAAGCCCTCGGGTGCCGGGCCGAAGCCCGGCGGTACGGCGGGTGGCGCGGGCATCGGGGCGAGGGTGGGCATCGGCGGAACGGCCGGCATCGGCGGGATGGCCGGAGGCGCGGGCGGCCCCGGTGGCCCCGGAGGCGCGGGCGGAACCGGAGGCGCTGGCAGAACCGGCGGCGCTGGCGGAACCGGCGGCGCGGACGGCACCGGCGGCGCGGACGGCACCGGCGGCATCGGAGGAGGCGCCGCGCCCCACACCGCCAGCCCCGCCACCAGCGCCTCGAAGTCGTACCCGCACTCCCCGCAGGTGATCAGGGCCCCCTCCGTCCGCATCTCCCCGCAGCCCGGGCAGAACGTCACCGGGTGCTCGTCGGCCTCGGTGCTCTCGCAGCGCGAGCAGATGAAGTCGGGTTCGACCTTGCGGTGTTGGAGGAACGCCCCGAAGAGCTGGAAGGGGCTGACCTCACCGTCCTTGCCGTGCGTCGCGTGCACGACGGAGGTGATCATCTTCAGTCGGCGTCGCCGTTCCCGCATCCGCTGGAGGTCCAGGTTGACGACCTTGGTCTGCCGGCAGTCCCGGCAGGTGCACAGGGTCCGCACGGGCAGTCGGGAGCGGATCGCGAACTGCCGGTACAGGAACTCGAAGGCCGGGCGTTGTTCGCCGCCGACCCGCACGTTCACCACGCCGCAGCCGACCGCCGCGACGCTTCCCTCGACCGCTGCGGCCAACTGCGCTACCTCGGCGCCGAGTTGCTCCGGCACCCCGTCCGGTCGGCGACTCATCAGCACCGGGATCGCCAACAGGCCCATGAGGGCACCCCGGTCCAGGGCGACGGCGCCCTCCCGGGAGTGGAAGACGACGCCCTGGACCCCGCCCCACAGGGACGGTCCGGTGGCCCGGGGCGCGCCGGAGAGTCGGTCGTTGACGAGGGCGGTGACGCCGCCGACCACCCGCTGACCGGTCTGGTGGTGCCGGGCCAGCGCGTCCGCCTGGGGCGCCCGGGCCCACCAGCGGGGTTGCGGGAAGCCGGCCGCCGCGTCGGGATCGAGACCGGTCAGCGCCTGGTCCAGGGCCAGCAGCGCGCTCTGGTAGGCCGTCACGTACGGGGCCTGCACGCCCAGGGCGACCACCGAGACGGCGCGGTCGGTCAGGTGCAGCGACACCGTGGTGCCGTGGTCGAGGTCCGCGGCGAACTGCAGCCGCGCCGCCAGCGGGACTTCGTCGGGCAGCAGCATCGCCGAGCGGACGGCCGAGCCGCGCCGGGCCTCCACCACGGTGGCCAGCTCCGCGGTGACCTGGAAGCCGAGCGAGCGCAGCGCCTCCACGGCGGCGACCCGGACACGTCCGGCGTCGGCCCGGACGCGGCGCTCGGCGTCGAGGGTGATCGAGGCCAAGACTCCTCCGTGGGGCTGGAATTCGGTACGGGACGACCGCACGACGCGACGCTACCTACGGTACGGCCGAACGACGGTGCGGGAGTCTAGTCAGGGACGACCGCACCCCGCACGAGGAATCGCCGGATCGACTGCCCCACCCCGGCCCGAACGCGCCGCGCCCGCCCCGCACCTGGAGACCGGGGGCGGGCGGGGCGGGCAGGCGTCCGGGGCGTCAGCCGATGGTCGAGCCGGTGACCGGCTCGGACAGCTCGACGGTCTTGCCGTTCGCCCCGGTCTTGACGAACTGCCAGGTGAGGCCGTTGATCACGCCCTTGTCGAGCGGGGCGAGCTTGGCGAAGGCGGGCTGGCTGAGGTCGATGTGGGTGGAGTCGCAGGACGGACACTGATCCTTCACCGGCACGGTGATGGTCTTGCCCTGGTAGCTCACCTTGACCGAAATGCCCTTGCACAGCGGGTCGTTGTTGGGGTTGGCCGAGGTCCACCAGGAGTGCGGGACGGCGACCAGCAGCTGGTCGGCGGCGTTGATCCGGGTGCCGCAGGCGCCGTAGCCGGCGTCGTTGTAGTAGGTGGCCTTGCCGGTGATCGGCTTGTTGAGCGGTATCGCGGCGCTGGCGGAGCCGGCCGTGAGGGCGATGAGGGCGGCGGCGGCGAGCGGGGCGCCCGCGAGGATCCTGAGGTTCTTGCCGATGGCGCGCATGGTTCGTTCCCTCCGGTTCGTCGGTCCCGGGAATGGTCATGGGCATGACAGGCAGAAGTCGCCGAAGCCGCAGTGCAGTTCGGCGGTCCGATCCGACCCGACGCCCACCCGGTGAAGGGAACGTATGCGTTCCACCTCGGCCTGGTCCAGACCTCCCCACTGTTGCCATGAACACAAGTCAAGAACCTTTACCAAAGCGGCCGAAGGGGCGAAGATGCGTGACCAACCCGCCACGGAGGGTGTTGACAGACCGTCACCCCCGCCCGCTCCGGAGGCCCGCCCCATGCGCACCGCACTCGCCGCCCTGCTCCTCGGCGCCGTCCTGACCCCGGCCCTGGCCGCTGCGGCGCCGGCCGCCGCGACCCAGCGCGAGGCGACCCGACGTGAGGTGAACCAGCGCGAGGTGAACCAGGGCTACAGCATCCCGGTCGGCGGCGTCACCGACCTCGGCGCGCTGCCCGTCCTCGGCAGCCTCGGACTGGACTTCGCCCACCTGCTCGGCCAGTAACCCTCCCCGGTCCCGGTCCGGTTGGCGAAGATCACCGACCGGGACCGCCCGCCCGGGTTAGGCTCGACCCGCGCGGCCCGCCGCCCGCGCTGCCGACCTAGGGGGGGAACGCGTGATCGGGGACCTGCTGCCGGACGTCGTGGTGACCGAAGTGGCCTACGACGACCCGCCCGAGGCACGGCTGGAGCCCGCCGAGGAGGCGGCCGTCGCCCGGGCCGTGGACAAGCGCCGCCGCGAGTTCACCACCGTCCGCCACTGCGCCCGCACCGCCCTGACCCGCCTCGGCGTCCCGTACCGCCCGCTCGTCCCCGGCCTGCGCGGCGCACCGAGCTGGCCGGAGGGCGTGGTCGGCAGTCTCACCCACTGCGACGGGTTCCGCGCGGCCGCCGTCACCCGGGCCGGCGCCCTGGCCTCGCTCGGCATCGACGCCGAACCCGCGCTGCCGCTCCCGGAGGGCGTCCTCGGATCCGTCGCCCTGCCCGTCGAGCAGCAGCGGCTGACCGCGCTCACCGCCGCACAGCCGGCCACGCCGTGGGACCGGATCCTGTTCAGCGCCAAGGAGTCCGTCTACAAGGCCTGGTTCCCGCTGACCGAACTCTGGCTGGACTTCCACGAGGCCGAACTCGACCTCTCCCCCGACGGCACCTTCACCGCCCGGCTGCTGGTCCCCGGCCCGGTGGTCGGCGGCCGCCGGCTGGACGGCTTCGACGGCCGCTGGGCGGTGCGCGACGGACTGCTCGCCACCGCGATCGCCGTCGAGCCGTGAGCGTCGAGCCGTCGAGCCGTAGCTGCGGAGCCGAAGCCGAAGCCGAAGCCGAAGCCGTCGAACCGTAGCCGTTGATCATCCCGTCGCAACCGTTCGTCACCCGGCGGTTCGCCGCCCGGGCATATCCTCGACCGCGTGACGGTGACCTATGTGATCGACGGCAACGAGATCGGCAGCCTGGAGGACTTCTGGGACGTGGTCGGGCGGGAGATCGGCGTCGACGGCTACTTCGGCCGCAACCTCGACGCCTTCGCCGACTGCCTGAGCGGCGGGTTCGGCACGCCCGATGACGACGACTACGTCATCGAGTGGCGCCACCACGAGGCCTCCCGCCGCAGCCTCGGCTACCCGGAGACGGTCCGCCAGCTGGAGCGCCGGCTCGCCGGCGCCCACCCCGAGAGCCGCGCGTACGTCGCCGCCGAGCTGGCCGCGGCCAAGGCGGGCAAGGGGCCGACGGTCTACGACTGGCTGGTCGACATCATCGAGGAGCGGCACCCGGGCGGCCTCCGCCTGCTCTGACCCGCGTGGTCTGACCGGGCGGGGCGTGACCCCGTGTGGCGGCCCCCATGTGGCGGCCCCCGCGTGGTGGCCCCGCCCGGCGTGACGCGCCGGGAACTCCCGCGGGCTCCCGGGAGCTACAGCACGTCGGACAGCCGGACGAACCGCCGCCCCGCCGCGAGCAGCCCCGGCAGTGCCGCGGTGAACCCGGCGGCGGTGCCCCGGCCCGGCTGGTTCATGTGCCCGATGACGATCGCCCCCGGCGGCGCCGACGCCACCTCCCGCCGCACCTCGGCGGCCGGCATCGTCGCGCCGCCGTCCCCGTTCACGGTGAACCCGGCGATGCGTTCGCCCAGGTCGGCGACCACCCGGACGGCGACGTCGTCGTAGTACGCGGTGCCGGAGCGGAAGAACCGCGGCGGGCGCCCGAGCAACTCGGTCAGCTTGCCGGCGTTGCCCGCCACCTCGTCGTACACCTCGCCGACCCCGCTCGTACCGGCGATCCCCTCCGCCGAGCGGCCGGTCACCGAGAGCGGACGGTGCACGGTGCCGTGGTTGCCGATCTCGAACAGCCGGTCGGCGGCGAGCTGTTCGAAGATCTGCGGATTGGCGTCGATCCAGCGGGCGTTCAGGAACAGGGTGGCCGGGACGGAGTTCGCGCGCAGGAAGTCGATCAGGTCGGCGTCGTAGCGGCTCCCACCGGGCCCCCCGCAGGCGTCGAAGGTGAGCGCCATGGCCTGCTCGCCCTCCGGCAGCCCGGTGACCACCCCGGGGAGGTCCAGACCCCACGCGGTCGGCGCCACGGCCCCGTAGCGCCGGACCAGCTCCGCCCGGCCGGGCTCCCGAGGGGCGGCGGACCCGGCGGCGGAGGGCGCGGCCGACGACGCGACTGACGGTGTGCCCGAAGGAGTAGCCGAAGGAGTGGCCGACGGCGAGGCCGACCCGGCCGCCGGGGCCGCCCCGCCCCCCGCCACCTCCCGTCCCGCCCGGCACCCCGCCAGCGCGCCCCCGGCCACCACCGCCGTCAGCAGAACCCGCCGACTCAGTGCCACATCAGCCTCCAGACCGACCCGTCGCCACCTGTCATGCCAACCGGCACATGACTATGAACCGACCGATCGTCACTCAGCGCAACTTGCCCCGCCCGTGCCCCGGTCCCCTTTCACCGGCCCGCCCCACCCCGGTGGGCCCCGCCTCACCCGGGGTTCACCCCCCGGGGTAGGCGTGCCGACGGATCCGCCCACCCCAGCCCGGAGGCCCCGATGCCCGCCGACCCCACCCCGCCCGTCCAGCCCGAGCGCCCCGCCGAGCCACCGAACCCCACCGAGCCGCCGAACCCCACCGAGGCACCGAACCCCGGCCGTCGCGACCTGCTCCGCACCGGCCTCGCCACCGGCGCCGCCACCGCCCTCGGCCTCGGCCTGGCCGCGAGCGCCGCCACCGCCGGCTCCGCCTCGGCCGCCCCGAGCCGAGGCCCCAGCCAGGGCCAGGGCCCGGACCGCGACGACCGCACCCTCATCCTCACCGGACACCTCCCCACCGGCGCCCCCGACTTCGTCCACCTCCCGGTCGAGGTCCCCGAGGGCGTCCGCGAGATCGCCGTCTCCTACGGCTACGACAAGCCGCAGGTCCCGGCCGGCACCCCCGGCAACTCCTGCGACATCGGCATCTTCGACGAGCGCGGCACCGACCTCGGCGGGGACGGCTTCCGCGGCTGGTCCGGCGGCTTCCGCACCGAGTTCGCGCTCGCCCGCGACTCCGCCACCCCCGGCTACCTCCCCGGCCCGATCAACCCCGGCACCTGGCACGTCGTCCTGGGCCCGTACCAGGTCGCCCCGCAGGGCCTGGAGTACCGCGTCCAGGTCACCCTCCGGTTCGGCGAGCCCGGGCCGGAGTTCACCCCGCACTACCCGCCGGAGCGGGCCCGCGGTCGCGGCCGGGCCTGGTACCGCGGCGACTGCCACCTGCACACCGTGCACTCCGACGGGCGCCGCCTGCCCGAGGAGGTGGCCGCCGGGGCCCGCGCGGCCGGCCTGGACTTCATCGTCTCCACCGACCACAACACCAGCTCCTCGCACGCCGTCTGGGGTCCGCTGGCCGGCCCCGACCTGCTGATCGTCCCCGGCGAGGAGGTCACCACCCGCAACGGCCACTGGCTGGCCCTCGGCCTGGAGGCGGGCCAGTTCGTCGACTGGCGCTACCGATCCCGCGACGAGGAGTTCCCGCGCTTCGTCCGCCAGGTCCACCGCTCCGGCGGTCTGGTGGTACCCGCGCACCCGTACTGCCCGTACGTGGCCTGCCAGTGGAAGTTCGGCTACGACCAGGCCGACGCCGTCGAGGTGTGGAACGGGCCCTGGACGTACGACGACGAATCGGCCGTCGACACCTGGGACTCCCAGCTCGCCGCGGCCCTGCGAGGCGGCGGCCGCGGCGGCGGCGGATCCGGCCGAGGATCGGGCGGCGGATCCGGCGACCGCTCCTGGCGGCCCGCGATGGGCAACAGCGACGCCCACAGCGCGCCCCAGGTCATCGGCCTGCCGCACAACGTGGTCCTCGCCGAGGACCTCACCCGGGACGCCGTCCTGGACGGCCTGCGCGCCGGGCGCTGCTGGCTGGCCGAGTCCGCCGCCGTCCGGCTCGACCTCACCGCTACCGGCCACGGCCGCCAGGCGGGCATCGGCGAGGAGCTGACCGTCCCCGCCGACGCCCCGGTGGACGTCCGGCTCACCGTCTCCGGCGTGCCCGGCGGCACCGTCCGCCTGATCACCGACGAGGGCCAGATGCACCAGGAGTCGCTGTCCGCCGACGGCTCCGGCACGGTCGTCTGGCGCACCACCGCCTCGCTCGCCGGCTACGTCCGCGCCGAGGTGCGCCACCCCAGGGCCGACGGCACGTCCGGCAAGGGCAACACGATGGGCGCGGACCTCCCCTGGGGCCCGATGGCGGCCCTCACCAACCCGATCGTGCTGCGTACCGACGAGCACTGAGCACGCCCGCCGACCCACCCACGGGCCTGGAGGGGGACGACTCGGGGCACCCGTTTGGACTAGGTTGATCCCCGAAACGCATCAGTCGTGGGGACGAGGCGGTCGGCTGTCCGCATCCGGGCCGACCGGCTCCTTCGCACTCCCACCGCCTCGCCCCGGCTGCCCGTCCGTACCCGTCCCGTCCCCGGCCCGCGAAGGGATCAGCAGCTGTGAACCGTACGACCGTAGGTGGGCCGGAGCTCGGGGGCGGCCGGGGGGCCGGGGGCGTCCTCGTCCTCGTCGACCCCACCGGGGCCGCCGGCGAACGAGGGGGCGGCAGCCGGGTCGCGGCGCTGCTCGCCCAGGAGCTGCGCCCCAGCGTCCACCTCCGGACGGACGACTTCCTCCAGGTCATCCGCAACGGCCGGCTGCCGGACGGGCTCCCCGAGACGGCCCGCCAGCACGCCACCGCCCTCGCGGCCACCGCCCAGGCCGCCTTCGCCTACGCCACCGGCGGCTACCAGGTCGTCGTCGAGTGCACCGAGCCCCCGGCCACCCTCGACACCTTCCGCCGCGAGAGCCGCGCCACCGGCGCCGCCCTCCACCACGTCGTCCTCACCACCACACCCCCCACCACCCCGCACGAGCTCGACACCACCCCCCTCACCCCCGAAACCACCGCCGAGTCCCTCCTCGCCGCCCTCACCACCCGCACCCACCTCCTCGGCTGGTAGCGGCCGCTGCGGCTGCGAGTGGCGTCAGACGCCCACCACGCCGTCGACGGCCTCGCGGAGGAAGTCCGCGTGGCCGTTGTGCCGGGCGTACTCGTGGATCAGGTGGAGCATCACCAGGCGCAGCGAGACCTCGGCCTGCCAGCGGGGCTGGTAACCGGTCACGTCGAGCGACGGGGCGGCCAGCTCGATGCGGCGGGAGTGCTCGACCTCGCTCTGCCAGGCGGCGAAGGCCTCGGCGCGGGTGGCGCCGGTGGTGTCGTAGGCCACCTGGTAGTCGTCCTCGGACCAGACCAGCGGGACGTCCTCGCCGTCGATCACCCGGCGGAACCAGGTGCGCTCCACCTCGGCCATGTGGCGCACCAGCCCGAGCAGGCTCAGCGTGGACGGCGGGCTGGAGCGCAGGCGCAGCTGTTCGTCGGTGAGGCCCTCGCACTTCATGGCGAGGGTCGCCCGGTGGTAGTCCAGGAACTGACGCAGCATGTCGCGCTCGCCGCCGGTCAGTGACGGTACGGGACGGTCGTCGGTGCTCATCGGTCGGTCACTCCTCTGGTTCGGGTTCCCGGTTGGTTCGGGTTCCCGGCGGACTGTAGCGAACCGGCGCCCCGCCGGACACCGCGTTTTCCGGCGCCACCGCCGGCCGCCCCCGGCTGCCACCGCCCGCCGCCACGTCACGTCAACCCCGAACCCGGGCGGTCACGTACCGTGTTCGGACCGCCACCGGTTTGGGTACGTACCTCGGCGCGCCCGACCGCCGGGCGCCCACCGAGCAGGAGACCCGACCACCCATGGACCACAACCACATCCCCCCGACGGTCCGCCGGACGTACGGCGCCGATGACCTCGCCAAGGCTGCCAGCTTCGCCGGCGGATTCATCAACTTCGGTGACTGGCACGGGATCGACCTCACCGCCCCGTCCCCCGAGGACCGGGTGCACAGCCAGGAGCAGCTCTACCGCCGGGTGCTGAACACCTTCCCCGAGCCGCGCGAGCAGCTGCGCCTGGCCGAGGTCGGCTGCGGCCGCGGGCTCGGCGCGGCCCTCGCGCTACGGGAGTTCCGCTTCGCCTCCGTCACCGGCGTCGACATCCACCCCGACCAGATCGAACGCGCCCGCGCCGTCAACGCCCGGGCCCTGGCCACCTACCCCGACCGGCTCGCCTACACCCTCGGCTCGGCCGACCGACTCCCCTTCGCCGGCGGCCACCTGGACGGCCTCTACTCCGTCGAAGCCGCCCAGCACTTCCGCGAACTCACCACCTTCGCCCGCGAGTCCGCCCGGGTCCTGCGTCCCGGCGGCCGCCTCGCCGTCACCACCTTCTTCGCCGCCCCCGGGCCCGAGATCGCCGAACGCCTCAAGATCCTGCTCGCCAGCTTCGCCGACGGCCTCGACGTCGCCCACCCCCTCGACGCCTTCACCACCGACCTCACCGGCGCCGGCTTCACCGACGTCACCGCCCGCTCCATCGGCGCCGACGTCTGGCCCGGCCTCGACCGCTACCTCACCGACACCGTCCCGCCCACCCACTGGAGCCGCAACTTCCTCCCCGCCTGGCGCGACGGCCTCCTCGACTACCACCTCGTCACCGCCACCCGCGCCTGACCCGGCCACCCGTCTGACAGGCCCGAGCCCCGGCGCGCGACGACCGCGACCTGACGGGCCGCCCACCTCCGGGCGGCCCGTCAGGTCGCGGTGGACCGGTCAGGCCCTGGTGAGTCGTCGCTCAGGGTGCCAGGCCGTCCGGATGCCGCCAGCTCACCAGGCGGGCCCCGTCCGGCGGGGCGTCCAGGACGTCCTGCCCGAAGACCCGGTTGATCGAGGTGCCGCCGTTCAGCGAGATGTCGGCCCCGTAGACGTGCAGCGAGACCGCCCGCCCGGTGCCGCCGTTGGACACCCGGTGGATGTCCTCGTCCGGCGGCGCGAGCAGCTGCACCCGGCCCGCGGAGCAGGTGGTCCGGCCGGACGGCACCAGCACCCGGCGGCCGGAGCGGGGCATCCGCCACAGCCGGTACGCCTCGTCCACCTCCACGCCCTCCAGCACGCCGGAGACGCACCAGGCGACGTGGTCGTGGATCGGGGTGGCCTGCCCGGGCAGCCAGGTCAGGGCCACCACGGAGTGGGTCCGCCCGGCGTGCAGCAGCCGCTGGGCGTAGCCGGCGGTGTCACCGGCGCACAGGTCCGCGGGGACGATCAGCCCGGCGCGCAGGTACTTGCGCAGGGTGTCCGCGGTGAGCTGGGCGGTCAGGACGTCGGCGGCGGCGTAGCGATCGAGGTCGGAGAGGAACTCGTCGAGGTTGGAACCCGTCGTCATGGCTACCGCCCCGCCCCGGTGAGCGCGCGGACCTCCAGCTGCGCGAAGGATCGTCCGTCCGCGTCCTCGTCCCGGCGGCGACGGCCGCCGGCGAGCGAGCCGAGGATGGCGGCGGCGAAGCCGATCGGGATCGAGATGACCCCGGGGTTCTGCAGCGGGACCGGCGCGGTGGTGGTGCAGGAGATCAGCGCCGTGGCGTTGCCGACCTCCTTGCTGGCCGTCGGCACCCCGCAGTCCTTCGCCTGGGCGGCCGTCAGCTTCACGGCGGGGACGGTGGCGCTGGCGCCGCCCCAGCAGATCGGGGAGAGCAGCACCAGGCCGATCGCGCTGACCAGGCCGGCGTAGATGCCGCACTTGGCGCCGAAGGTGGTGAAGCGCCGCCAGAACAGGGTCAGCAGGATGGCGGGCAGGTTGGCCGAGGCCGCGATGGCGAAGGCCAGCGCCACCAGGAACGCCACGTTGAGGTCCCGGGCGAAGATCGACAGGGCGACCGCGACGGCGCCGATGACCACGGCGGCGATCTTCGCGGTGATCAGCTCCTGCCGCTCGGTGGCCCGGCCCTTGCGGATCACGCTGGCGTACAGGTCGTGGGCGAACGAGGACGAGGAGGTCAGGGTGAGCCCGGCGACCACCGCCAGGATGGTGGCGAAGGCGACCGCCGCGATGAAGGCCAGCATCAGCGAGCCGCCGGTGCTGCCGGCGCCGCCGCCCAGGTGCTCGGCCAGCAGGGTCGCGGCGGTGTTGCCGGACGGGTCCTTCTCCTTGATCGTCGCCGTGCCGACCAGCGCGGCCGCGCCGAAGCCCAGCACCAGGGTCATCAGGTAGAAGACCCCGATGATGCCGATCGACCAGTTGACCGACTTGCGGGCGTCCCGGCCGGTCGGAACGGTGTAGAAGCGGACCAGCACGTGCGGCAGCGCCGCGGTACCCAGCACCAGCGCGGTGCCCAGGCTGACCAGGTCGAGCTTCGACCAGCCGTCGGTCGCCCCGTACTTCAGGCCGGGCTGGAGGAAGGCGTCGCCCTTCTTGGAGGCCGCCGCGGCGTCCCCGAGCAGGTGGCTGATGTTGAACCCGTACTTCGCCAGCACCCACACCGTCATGGTGGCCGCGCCGGCGATCAGCAGCACCGCCTTGACGATCTGCACCCAGGTGGTGCCCTTCATCCCGCCGACCACGACGTAGACGATCATCAGGGCACCGACCCCGACGATGGTCCACACCTGCGCGGCGCTGCCCTTGACGTCGAGCAGCTGCCCCACGATCGTGGCCGCACCGACCATCTGCGCGATCAGGTAGAAGATCGACACCACGATGGTCGACACGCCCGCGGCGGTCCGCATCGGCCCGCTGCGCAGCCGCGCGGCGAGCACGTCGGCCATGGTGAACCGCCCGGTGTTGCGCAGCAGTTCGGCCACCAGCAGCAGCGCGACCAGCCAGGCCACCAGGAAGCCGATCGAGTACAGGAAGCCGTCGTACCCGGCCAGCGCGATGATCCCGGCGATGCCGAGGAAGGAGGCCGCGGACAGGTAGTCGCCCGAGATCGCGATCCCGTTCTGCAGCGCGGAGAACTCGCCGCCGCCCGTGTAGAAGCCGCCGGTGCCCCGGGTGCTGCGCCGGGCCCACAGGGTGATGACCAGGGTCACCGCCACCAGGGCCACGAACAGGCCGATGGTCAGGCCCTTGTTCGACGTCGACGTCGACGCCACCTGTGCCGCCTGTGCCGTCGCGGCGGCGTGGGAAAGGTGCTGTGTCATGCCTTGATCTCCGTCGGCTCCTGGTCACCGTCGCGGCGACCGGAGGCCGCCGCCTTCCGCAGCGCCGCCGCCAGCGGGTCCAGCCGCCGGGCGGCGAACCGGCCGTAGGCCAGGGCGATGGCGAAGGTCGAGACGAACTGCAGCAGTCCGAAGACCAGGGCCACGTTGACGTGCCCGGCGATCTTGGTCGCCATGAACCCACGGGCGTAGGCGGAGCAGAGGACGTACGCCAGGAACCAGAGCAGGAACGCCGCCGTCACGGGGAAGACGAACCTGCGGTAGGTGGAGCGTAGTTCGGTGAATCTCGGATCGTCGCCGATCCAGGGTGTGTCACCGCGCGACGACGCGGCCGGGTCAGTCATGTGGGTCCTTCGGAACGGTGCGGAACTTGCCGATGGCCCGACCGTAGAAGTGCCCGGTAGACAAGTGATCAACGCGCGATCACCAGCGCCCCGGCCCCCGGCGACGGCGCACGGATGGCTACTTCTGCCAGCCGATGGTCTCGGGCAGCGGGCTGTAGAAGATGGTGGCGCCGACGTTGGCGAGGCCCTTCCGGATGCCGTAGGTGGAGGGGCCGCTGTAGAGCGGCAGGAAGGCGTACTGCTGGAGGGCCTGCTGCTCGACCTTGTTGACGGCCGCGGTCTGCTGGCCGAGGTCGGCGGTCTGGCCGGTGGCGCGGATCTCCTGGTCGAGTTCGGGGGTGCCGGCTCCGGTGATGTTGGAGTCGCGGTCCGAGCAGTAGAAGTCGCACAGGTAGCGCGCGCCGAAGGGGTCCGTCGAGCGGTTGCCGGAGATGAACAGGTCGAAGCGGCGCTCGCTGAGCACCTTGGAGAAGTCGTTCTCGGAGACCTTGTTGACGCCCAGCTTCACGCCGACGGCCTTGAGCATCGCGGTGAAAGCCCCGGCGGTGGCCTTCTCGATGGGGTCGTCGCCGAGAAGGGTGTAGCCGAGTTCGAGCTGCTTGCCGTCCTTGGCGCGGATGCCGTCGGCCCCGGGCTTCCAGCCGGCCGCGTCCAGGGTCTTCCGGGCCTCCTGGGGGTCGTCCTTCAGAACGGCCGCGACGTTGTCCTGGTAGCCCTGCTGGAAGCTGTAGAGCACCGCGGAGCCGGGCAGCGGCTCGGTGTGGTCGAGGCCCTGGAACCGGATCTTCGCTATCTGCGCGCGGTCGATGCTCTCCTGCACCGCCTTGCGGACCTGTATGTCACCGAGGAGCGGGGACTTGGCGTTGAGGTACAGCGAGTACTCGAAGGGGCTGCCGCCGCTGCGGATCTCGGTGTCCTTGACCGCCTTCACCTGCTTGAGGTTCTCCGCGTCCACGGCGGAGGTGTAGTCCAGCTCGCCGTTCTTGAAGGCGTTGATCGAGGCGGCGCTCTCCAGGTTGACGTAGACGCGCTTGTCGAGCTTGCCCTTCCTGCCCCACCAGTTGGGGTTGCGCACGAAGGTGATGTTGCCCGAGTGGGCGTCCCAGGTGCCCACGGTGTACGGGCCGGTGCCCCACTCGGGGTGGGCCGTCTTCACGTACGCCTTGTGGAAGTTGTCGACGGTGGCGGCCTCGGGGTGCAGGAAGGTGGTGAACAGCGCAGACCAGGAGGCGTTGACGCCCTTGAAGGTGATGACCGCCTGCCTGTCGTCCGTGCCCCGGGTGACGGAGGTGATGCGGTCGTAGCCGTCGGTGGAGTTGGCCGCGTAGTCCTTGTTCGAACCGTTGTTGGCCTTCCAGGTGGCCTCGATAACCCGCCAGTCGATGGGGGTCCCGTCGTTGAAGACGGCCTTGGGGTTGAGGGTGATGACGACCTTCTGGTCACCGCCCTCGACGGAGACCTTCACGTCGCTGTAGTAGTCCGGGTTGTACTGCACCTCGCCGGTGGGCGAGTAGGTGATGGCGTCGGCGTTGTACCAGGACCAGATCCGCAGGGCGTTCAGGGTGCCGTTGACGTTGAAGGGGTTGCCCTGTTCGTCGAAGGTGCCCGCGGGGTGGGTGCACGACCGTGCGGCAGCCAGTCTGTGTGCGAGCGGACCCGTGGCGCCAGGGATCGAGGCATCTGGCCACGAAGACGAAACACCCCCGCAGCACAGGTTGTGCTCGCGTCACATTCCCGTCGAATTCGCAGGCCGGAGCGGTCTCCGGGGCCGCCGGGCGCGGTGGCCCGGCAGGCCGGGCGGGCGCGGCCGCCGACCGGCCGCATGACAGCGCGATGACGGACCGTGGAACAGCCGATCGACGGACCGGGTACACGACCCACCTCTCCGACGACAGTCACGTGACTGATGCCTGCCCGCCGCACCCGCCGACACGATGGTGCGACACCACGGGCCCAGCCGAACGCACGCACCCCACCGACCCGAGCAGGCTCCTGCCCCGGCGTCGGGTTCGAAAGGATCGACATGTTGAACGAGAGCACCGTCACGACGCTCTCCCGCCTCTGGGAGGAAGCCCTCGGCGAGCCCGTCACCGACATCGACGCCGATTTCTTCGACCTCGGCGGCGACTCGCTGATGGCGCTGACGATCGCGACCCGCGCGATCGACGCCGGCCTGCCCATGCCGCGCTCCGGGGTGCTCCGCCGGAGCACCATCCGGCAGCTCGCGGCGGCGGTGGAGCGGCCGGAACTCTTCGAACAGGACTGAGTCCGCTGTCCAGCACCCTCACCCGTCCACTCGACCTGCTGCGCGACCTCGTCCCCGAGCCCGGCGCGGCCCGCCCGATGGCCGCCCTGACGCTCGCGCAGTCGCTGGGCACCGGGCTCTTCCTCACCTCCAGCGCGATCTTCTTCACCCGGACCGCGGGATTCTCCACCGACCAACTGGCGTTCGCCCTGTCGGTCGCGGGCGTCTGCGGCTTCCTCTGCTCGATGCCGGCCGGGCGGATCGCCGACCGGTTCGGGGCACGCGTTCCACTGGCCGTCAGCTACGCGCTGCTCGGTCCGCTGTTCTTCGTCTACCCCTTCGTCGACGACGTGGCCGGGTTCACCGTCGTCGCGGCCCTGATCGGGGTCTGTGAGACGGGGGCCGGCGGCCCGCTGCGCGGGGCCCTGATCCACGCCCTGTTCGGCCGGGCCAAGGCCACCGGGGTACGCGCCCAGCTGCGCAGCCTCTTCAACCTCGGCTTCACCGGCGGGGCGGCCCTGGCGGGCCTGGCCCTGGCCGACGGCAGCCGGAGCGCGTTCGCCGCGGTCACCACGGCGAACGCGGTGCTGCAACTGGGCTGCGCCGTCATCGCCTTCCGGCTGCGGCCGCCGGCCGGGGCGGAGCCCGTACCGGCGAAGTCCGTACCAACCGAACCCGTACCAACCGAACCCGTACCGGCCGAACCCGTACCGGCGGCGCCCGCACGACGGTCCTGGGTCGCGATCAGGGACGGGCGCTTCCTGCTGGCGACCGGGCTCAGCGGTGTGCTGGAGTTCTACCTGCCGATCCTGACCGTGGGCATGCCGTTGTGGATAGCCCACCGGACCGGTGCCCCCGAGGCCCTGACGGCCGTTCTGGTCGCCCTGAACGCGGTCCTGGTGGTGCTCTTCCAGCGCGCCGCGAGCAAGGGCTCGGAGACGGTGCACGGCTCCGGTCGCCTGCTCGTGCGGGCGGGCGTGCTGCTGGCGGCGGCCTGTGGGCTGTTCGCGCTGTCCGGGGGCGGCGGAGCCGTGCGGGCCACGGTGTTCCTGGTGCCCGCACTGATCGCGCTCACCCTGGGCGAGCTGGCCCAGGCCTCGGGCAGCTGGGGACTGGCCTTCGCCCTGCCGCCGCCCGGCCGGATGGGCGAGTACCAGGGCGTGTTCGCCCTCGCGCGGGGCCTCCAGCAGTTCCTCGGCCCGGCCCTGGTCACCGTGCTCACGACGGGCCTCGGCGGCGCCGGCTGGCTGGTCCTGGGCGCGCTGTTCCTGGTCACCGGTCTCGTCGCCGGGCGGGCCTTCGTCCGAGACACCCAGGACGCCCGACACACCCGAGACACCTGAAGTCCCTGAACCATCCCAAGACACCTGAACGACCCGAGTCACCCGACACACCGGAGGAGCCACCCCGTGATCCGCAACAGCTACCCGTCGTTCCGGCAAGTACTGGCCGACAACCCCCTCACCAAGATCGCCGGTGCGCACTCCTCCCTGGGCGGCCGCATCGCCGAGCAGAGCGGCTTCCAGGCCGTGTGGGCGTCGAGCTTCGAGATCTCCGCGGCACGCTGCCTGCCCGACGCCAGCCTGCTGAGCATGACCGACTACCTGGAGGCGGCCGCCAACATCCAGAAGGCGCTCTCCGTACCGGTGGTCGCCGACTGCGACACCGGGTTCGGCAACAGCATGAACGTCGCCTACATGGTGGCCGAGTACGAGAGCGCCGGCATCACCGCCGTGAGCATCGAGGACAAGGTCTTCCCGAAGATGAACAGCTTCGCGGCCGCCGATCACACCCTGCTGGACGCGAACGCCTTCGCCCACAAGATCGAGACGGCGAAGAACGCCCAGCGGACCGACGACTTCTTCGTCATCGCCCGCACCGAGGCCATGATCAGCGGGCTCGGTGTCGACGAGGCCCTCAAGCGCTGCCACGCCTACGCCGACGCCGGCGCGGACGCGGTGCTCGTCCACTCGAAGCAGAAGACCAAGGACCAGGTCCTGGAGTTCCTCGGCCAGTGGGACGACCGGCTGCCCGTCGTCGTGGTGCCCACCACCTACCCCGACTGGCACGCCGACGACGCCCGGGCCGCCGGCGTCTCGGCCGTCATCTACGCGAACCAGGGGCTGCGCGCCACCATCACCTCGCTGCGCACCACCTTCGAGTCGATCTACGAGACCGGCCACACCGCCCACCTGGAGGACGGCATCTCCGGGGTCCAGGACGTCTTCGCCCTCCAGCGGCTCGACGAGTGGCAGCAGTTGGGCGTCTGACCGTCACCCACTCGTCCTTCATCTGACGCTCCGTCAGACTCCGAACCAGAAAGGGCCACAGTGTTGTTGCAAGACGCGGCCACGGTGCGCCGCCAGGCGGCGCGCGCCCGGGCGCTGGCGCTGACCACGGTCAGCACCGCCGGGACCGGCCACATCGGCGCGGACCTCTCCGCCATGGACATCCTCTGCGCGCTCCACTTCGGCGTGCTGCGCGGCGGCCCCGAGGAGGCGGACCGGGACCGGTTCATCCTCAGCAAGGCGCACGCGTCCGCGGCCATGTACAGCGTGCTGGCGCTCAAGGGGCTGCTCCCGGAGGCGGAGCTGGCGACCTTCGGCGGCCCGAACTCCCGTCTGAGCACCGTGGTTTCGACCCGGGTGCCGGGCATCGAGTTCAACACCGGCTCGCTCGGCCACGGTCTGTCCCTCGGCGTCGGCGCCGCGCTCGGCGCCCGCGTCCAGGGCTCCGCCCGGCGGACGTTCGTCCTGACCGGCGACGGTGAGCTCCAGGAGGGCAGCAACTGGGAGGCCGCCATGCTCGCGGCCTCCCGCGGGCTGGACAGCCTGGTCGCGGTGGTCGACCGCAACCTCGCCCAGAAGGGCGCCAGCACCGAGGACATCAACGCCCTGGAGCCGCTGGACGAGAAATGGCGCTCCTTCGGCTGGGAGGTGGTCACCGTCGACGGCCACGACGTCGACGCGCTGCTCGACGTGTTCCGCTCGGCGCCGCTCGTACCCGGCAGGCCGACCTGCGTCATCGCCGCCACCGTCAAGGGCAAGGGCGTGTCCTTCATGGAACGCAACCTGGAGTGGCACAGCCGCCAGATCACCCCGGACCTCCTCCAGCGGGCGCTGAAGGAGCTTGAGGAGGCCTCCCGTGCCTGACTGCGCCACCGCGTTCTCCGCCGCCCTGCTCGAACTGGCGCGTACGGACGAGCGGATCTGCATCGTCAACAACGACTCCGCCGAGACCCACTCCGCGCTCGGCTTCCAGGCCGAGTTCCCCGACCGCTTCGTCGACGTCGGCATCGCCGAGCAGAACCTGGTGGGCGTCTCGATCGGCCTGGCCAACAGCGGCCTGCGCCCGTTCGTCTACTCCGCCTCCTGCTTCATGGCCTCCCGGGCCCTGGAGCAGATCAAGAACGCCGCCTACACCGGCTCGAACGTGGTCTTCTGCGGCTTCGTCAGCGGTCTCGCCTACGGCGCGCTCGGCGGCACCCACCACGCCGTCGAGGACCTGGCCTGGATGCGCGCCATCCCGCGGCTGAAGGTGCTCGCACCGGCGACGCCGCGCGACACCGTCGCCGCACTCCACGAGGCCCTCGCCCACGACGGCCCGGTCTACCTCCGGATCGTCAGCAAGCTGGACACCCCCGAACTGTTCCCGGCCGACCACGTCTTCGGCCGCAGCGGATCGGCCCAGCTGCGCGACGGCGCCGACGTCACCCTGATCGGCACCGGTCTGCTCACCACCCGGCTCGCGGAAGCCGCCCGCCTCCTCGCCGAGGACGGCGTGGACGCCCGGGTGCTGCACCTGGGCTCCGTCGAGCCGATCGACGCCGAGGCCGTCGCCAGGGCGGCCCGCGAGACGGGCCGGCTGGTGGTCGCCGAGGACCACGTGGTCAACGGCGGGCTCGGCGGGGCGGTCGCCGAGGTCGTCGTGCGCACCACCCCGGTGCCCGTGCTGCAGATCGGCGTGCCGCAGGTGTTCGCCCCCATCGGCCCCGCCGAGTTCCTCTACGAGCGGTTCGGGCTGACGGCGCCGCAGCTGGCCCGGCGGGTTCGGGAGTGGTTGGCATGACCGTGCGCGTGGCCGACTACGTGGCCTCCTACCTGAGTTCGCTGGGCGTCCGGACCTGCTACAGCCTGTCCGGCACCGGCTCCATCCACCTCGACGACGCCTTCGCCCGGCAGCCCGGGCTGCTCTCCGTCTGCGCCCGGCACGAGACCGCCGCCGCGCTGATGGCCACCGGCGCCGCCAAGCTCACCGGCAACCTCGGGGTCGCCCTGGTCACCAGCGGCCCCGGCGCGGTGAACGCGCTCGCCGGGCTGGTCGACGCCTACGCCGACGGCGTGCCCGTCCTGGTCGTCTCCGGCCAGGTCGAGACCCGGCACATCGACGAGGACGCCCGGTCGTTCGGCGTCCAGGGCTTCGCGGTGGTGAAGAGCGCCCGCAGCCTGACCAAGTACGCCGCGGTGGTGGAGCACCCGTCCGACATCCGGGCGCACCTGGACCGGGCGGTCCGGGAGGCGCTCTCCGGTCGGCCCGGCCCGGTCTGGCTGGACATCCCGCTCGACGTGCAGGCCGCCGAGATCGACCCGGCGACCCTGGGCGGGGCGCCGTCCGCCGAGGGCGAGCCGAGGGGCGCGGGCGCCCGGCAGGCCGCCCGGCAGATCATGGCGATGCTGCGCAGCGCCGAACGGCCGCTGGTCGTCGCGGGCCAGGGCATCCGCCAGGGCGCGGCCGAGGAGCAGTTCCGGACGCTGATCGAGCGCCTGCGGCTGCCGGTGGTCGCCTCCCGACTGGGCAACGACCTGCTGCCGTACGACTCCCCGCTCTGGTTCGGCCAGGGCGGCATCCGGGGGCGGCTCTACCCGAACCTGATCATGGCCCAGGCGGATCTGGTCCTCTCCCTGGGATCCAGCCTGTCGACCGCGTTCGTCGGCGAGGACGCGGACGGCTTCGACCCGGACGCGACGGTCGTCGCGGTCGACATCGACCCGTCCCAGCTGAAGAAGAAGGGCGTGCGCGTCGACTTCCCGGTGTGCGTGGACGTGCGCGACCTGCTGGACGCGCTGCTCATCGAGTCCGCGGAGTCGACCGGGCCGGTCGGCGGCGAACGCTGGCTGGCCACCTGCGCCGAGCTGAAGGCGGCGCACCCCACGATCACCGGCGGCGAGCCGCGCGACCCCCTCGACTCGTACCGCTTCGTCGAGCGGCTGGACGCCCACACCGGCCCCGGCCACGTCTTCGTGGTCGACACCGGCAGCGCCTACTACGTGACCGGCCAGACGCTGGAGTTCGCCGCCTCGCAGCGCGAGATCACCTCCGCGGCCTTCCTCAACATGGGCGCCGCGGTGCCGATGGCGGTCGGCGCGGCGTTCAGCCGGCCCGACTGCCAGGTGCTGGTCCTGGTGGGCGACGGCGCCATCGAGCTGAACATCCAGGAGCTGGCGACCATCCGCCAGTACGGCCTGGACGTCAAGGTGTTCGTGCTGAACAACGGCGGCTACGCCTCGATCCGGGAGTCCCAGGAGGCGCTGTGCGAGGGCCCCGCGCTGGCGGAGCCGGAGACGCTGAACTTCCGCGACGTGGCGACAGCCTTCGGCCTGCCGTACCGCAGGCTGGAGCGCGCCGCCTCGCTCGACGCCGACCTCGCCGGGCTGCTGGCGCACCCGGGCCCCGAACTCGTCGAGGTGATGTGCGACCCGGAGCAGCTGCTGCTGCGCCCGCTGCGGGCCGACGGCGGCGCCCGGGCCCACGACGGCGCCTCGCTGCGACCGGTGGGGGAGCTCAACCATGCGTGAGTCGATGCCGGTCTCCTGGAACCAGCGGCACCGCCTGGGCCAGACCCTGGAGGACGCCGGGCGCGGGGTCTTCAACCCCCACCACGCCACCCTCCCCCTGGCGTTCACCGGCCCGCTGGACCTGTCCGCCCTCAACCGGGCCTGGCACGCCCTGCAGCGGCGCCACCCGGTGCTGCTGAGCGGCTTCGACCTGGACGCCCTGGTGTGGCACATCGGCCTGGCCGATCCGGTGGACATCGAGCGGCTGCCCACCGCCGGGAGCGCGGACGCCGACCTGGCGGCACTGCGGGCGGCCTGCGCGGCCCCCTTCGACCTGGAGCGGGGCCCGATGGCCCGGCTGCTGGTGGTGCGCCGCCCCGACCAGGAGACCCACCTCGCCCTCGTCATCGAGCACCTGGTCAGCGACGGCTGGTCGCTCAACGTCCTGATGCGCGACCTGTCGGCGCTCTACGCCGTCGAGCGCGACGGATCGGGCCTCGAACTGCCGCCCGTGCTGCTGAGCCACCCCGACTTCGTCCGGCGGCAGAACCGGCTGACGGACTCCCCCGAGGGCCGGCAGGCCCTGGACCGGCTGGCGGCCGGGCTGAGCGGGGTCGGGGCGATCCCGGCGATGCCGATCTCCGGCTTCAGCGGAGCGTCCGCCGTCCGCTACGAGGAGAAGGACGGTTTCAGCCGCCGACTGCCGATCGACGTCTGCCGGCGCCTGGACACGGTGGCCAGGCCGCTGCGGATGACCGCGCTGAACCTGATGCACGCCGCGCTGCACCGCGCGCTGTTCGACCTCTCCGGCAGCGCGTCGGTGGCCACCACGCTCTCCACCGCCAACCGGGAGCTACCCGAACTGCACCAGACCACCGGCTGGTTGGCGAGCAAGGCCGTCCTGATCAGCGAGCCGGGGAGCCGGCCCGACCCGGCGGACTACCTGCGGCACTTCCGCCGCCGGATGCTCGACACCCTGGACCACGCCCACCTGCCCTGGCCCGCCCTGATCCACCGGATGGACCCGGACGCCGTGGGCCGGCAGTCCCGCGTCCCGTACGTCACCTTCAACGCCCGCCCGCTCGGCATGCGCAGGACGGTGGGCACCGTCGGAATGCCCGGGGTGGAGGCCCGGCCGCTGCCGATCGCGGTGGGCTGGCACGACGCCTCGATCGCCACCTTCTGGGTCGAGGACGAGGACGGCGTGACGGCCACCGTCAACTTCAAGACCGACTGGTACGCGCGGGCGGACGTCGAGGCCCTCTGGGACGGCGTCGACACCCTGCTGCGCACCTGGTCCGCCTGAAACCCGAAGACACCCCCCACCGCAGAGAGGATCCACCATGATGCACGTCTCGACCATGCGCGACTCCACCCTGGTGACGCAGCGCGAGCGCGACTGGACACCGCTCACCGAGGAACAGTTCGAGAGCTACGAGCGGGACGGCTACATCCACCTCAAGGGCGTCTTCGACGCCGACGAGGTGGCCCGCGGCCTGGAGATCATCGACCAGGTGGTCGCCGAGGGCGCCCCGACGATCGAGAACCACGCGAGCTTCACCGACCGCAGCCACACCGTCCGGGTCCGTGACGCGGTCAGCCGCACCGCGGGGATGGACTACTTCCTCGACCACCCCAAGCTGGTCGGGCCGCTGATGTCCGTGCTGAACGGCAGCGTCCAGATCCTGGGAACGGAGATCTTCGTCCGCTCCCTCCAGCAGGAGGCCCTGGAGTACTGGCACACCGACGGCGGCGAGTACCTCCAGCGGATCCAGCTGACCCCGGGCAGCCCCGGCCTCCAGGTCAAGGCGCAGGTCTTCCTCACCGACGTCACCGAGCCCGACAGCGGCAACTTCCTGCTGATCCCCGGCAGCCACCGCAAGGTGCCCACCACCACCAACGCGCTCTGCTACATGGAGGAGTTGGACGAGCCGCTGCGCCGCGGCGTGCTGCCGGACGAGGCCGTCGACGTCCGGGCCGCGCCGGGCGACGTGCTGCTCTTCCCGTACTCGCTGTGGCACGCGGTGGCGCCCAACACCCGGCAGGAGCGGAAGACGTTCATCCTCCGCTACGGCCAGCTGTGGCACCGCCCGCACGACTACTTCAACCAGCCCCGCGAGGTCCTGGAGCGCATGTCGCCCCGACTCCGCCGGATGTTCGGCGACTTCGGCGACGCCGCGCACCCCACCGACTTCTACAAGCCGGTCGACCAGGGCGACGTGATGGCCACCGGAGGCAGCTATGGGCAGCGCTGACCCCCTGGTCGGCGCCCGCAGCCTGACCGACCTGTTCGCCGGGTCGGTCAGGCTGCGGGGCGGGGCCGCCGCCCTGCGCGAGAGCGGCCGGGAGACCAGCTACGCGGAGCTCGACGAGGCCTCGGACGCCGTCGCCGCACTGCTCGCCGACGCCGGGGTGGGCCCGGGCGACCTGGTGGGCGTGCTCCTGGAGCGCTCCCACCGGGTGCCCGGCTGGATCCTCGGTGTGCTCAAGGCGGGCGCGGCCTACGTCCCGCTCGACCCGACGTACCCCCGCGAACGACTGCACTACATGGCCGCCGACGCCCAGTTGAAGACCCTGGTCGGTGACCCGGGGCAGGCCGCCGCCTGCGGGCTGGACGGCGTCGAGGTCATCGACCCCCGCCGGCCCGCGCCCGGCGCCCCGCCCGCCGTCACGCCCGGGCCGCAGGACCCGGCCTACGTGATCTACACCTCCGGCTCCACCGGGCAGCCCAAGGGCTGCGTGGTCACCCACGCCAACGTGCTGGCGCTGCTGGAGGCCACCCTGCCGCTGTTCGACCTCGGTCCGCAGGACCGCTGGACGCTCTTCCACTCCTTCAGCTTCGACTTCTCCGTCTGGGAGCTGTGGGGGGCGCTTACCACCGGCGGCACCGCCGTGGTGGTGCCCGCCGCGGCGGCCCGCGCGACCGAGGACTTCCTGCGGCTGCTGGCCGACGAGGGCGTCACGGTGCTCAACCAGGTGCCGTCGGTCTTCCGCTTCCTGGCCCGGGAGTACGCCGACTCCGGCGCGCCCGAACTCGCCCTGCGCTACGTGGTCTTCGGCGGCGAGAACGTCGACCTGGACGTGGTCCGGGCGTACACCGAGGCCGCCGGGGCGCGGGCGCCGGAGTTCGTCAACATGTACGGCGTCACCGAGACGACGGTGTTCACCACCGCCCGGGCACTCACCCCCGAGGACCTCGCCGGCGCCGTGCGCTCCCCCATCGGGGTCCCGCTCCCCCACCTGACGGTCCGGCTCCTCGACGGCGGCCTCGCCCCGGTGCCGGCCGGCGAACCCGGCGAGATGTGGGTGGCCGGCACCGGGGTGACGGCGGGCTACCTGCACCGGGCCGAACTCACCGCCGACCGCTTCCGTTCCTTCGACGGGGCCCGCTGGTACCGCACCGGCGACCTCGCCCGCCAACTGCCGGACGGCACCCTGGAGTACCTGGGCCGCAACGACCAGCAGGTCAAGATCCGCGGGCACCGGGTGGAGCTGGCCGAGGTGGAGGAGGCCCTGCGGGCCGACCCGGCCGTCCACGACGCGGCCGCCACCGTGACGTACGACGCCGACGGCACCGCCGCGCTGGTGACCCTGGTGGTCCCGGTCGGCGGCGGCGCATTCAGCGTCGCCGCACTGCGCCGCCACGCCCGCGCCACTGTGCCCGCCTACCTGGTGCCCAACCGCTACCTGCGGGTGGACACGCTGCCGCTGACCCCGTCCGGAAAGCTGGACCGGCGCGCCGTCCAGGAACTGGCCGAAGCCGGCGGCGCCCCGCCGCCCGCGCCCGCCACCGCGCGCACCCGGGTGCTGGTGGTGGACCCGATCCACGAGAGCGCCCTGGCGGAACTGCGCCGCGACCACGACGTCCACGTCGAACTCCGGCCCGATCCGGAGCGCCTGCGGCAACTGGTCGAGGACGCCGAGGTCATCGTGGTGCGCAGCGGGGTCCGCATCGACGCGGACGTCATCCGGGCGGCGCCCCGGCTGAGGGTGGTGGCCCGGGCCGGCTCCGGGGTCGACAACATCGACCTCGACGCCGCCGGTGCCGCCGGGGTGGCCGTGTTCAACGTGCCCGGTGTCTCCGCGCCGGCCGTCGCCGAACTGGCGCTGGGGCTGATGCTGTCGACCGCCCGGCACCTCGTCCTGGCCGACCGCCAGGTGCGGGCCGGGGTCTGGAACAAGGCCGCCCTCGCGGGCATCGAACTCGGCGGGCGGACCCTCGGACTGGTGGGCCTGGGCCGGATCGGCTCGCGGCTGGCCCGGCTGGCGCAGGGCATCGGGATGCGGGTGGTCGCCACCGTCGACCGGGACACCCCCGAACGCCGGGCGCAGCTGCGCGAACGGGGCATCGAGACCGCGGGCCTGGACGACCTGCTGGCCACCGCCGACGTGGTGTGCCTGGCCGTCCCGCTCACCGACCGTACCCACCACCTGATCGACGACCGCGCGCTGCGGGCCATGAAGCGCTCGGCGCTGCTGGTCAACGTCTCGCGCGGGCCGGTGGTCGACGAGGAGGCGCTCTACCGGGCACTCACCGACGGCGCGATCGCGGGCGCCGCACTCGACGTGGTGGCCGAGGAGGGCGCCCCGGGCCGGCTCGCCGAGTTGGACAACGTCGTGATCACGCCGCACATCGGCGCGATGTCGGCGGACTCCCAGGAACGCATCGGCCGGATCCTGCTCGACTCGCTGCACGAGGTGCTGGCCGGACGCCGGGTGGCCACCTCGTGCCGATGAACAGTGCCGTGCTCACGGAGTACGGGCGGATCGAGTACCGCAGCGGTCCGCTGCCCGCCGCCGGGGCGGCGGACCTGCTGGTCCGGGTGCTCGCCACCGGGGTGTGCGGGTCGGACCTCGCCACCTACCGGGGCGCGCACCCCTACAAGACCGCACCGGTCGTGCTCGGTCACGAGCTGTGCGGCGTCGTGGAGCGGGCGGCGGGCGGCTTCGCCGTCGGCGACCTGGTCTGCGCGGCGGCCTACGCTCACTGCGGGAGCTGCGACCGGTGCGACCGGGGGCTCACCAACCTCTGCCGGGGCAAGCGGAACCTGTGCCACCTGGGGTGGCAGGGGTCCTTCGCGGAGTACGTGACGCTCCGGCCGAGCATGACCTTCGCGCTGCCCCCGGGCCTCGATCCGGAGCTCGGCGCGCTCGTCGAACCGCTCTCCATCGGCCTGCACGCCGTCCGGCTGGCCGGCCCGGCGGCGGGGCGCACGCTGCGGGTCATCGGCTCCGGCAACATCGGTCTGGCCTGCCTGATCGCGGCCCGCCGGCTCGGCTACGCCCGGATCACCTGCACCGACCTCGGCGGGGAGAAGGGTGAACGCGCCCTGGCCCTCGGCGCGGACGCGTACGCCGACGTGCTCGCCCCGACCGCCCCGACCGACCCGACCGACCAGACCGCCCCGACCGACCAGACCGACCAGACCGACCAGACCGACCAGACGGCCGAGGCGGACGTCGTCGTGGTAGCCGCCGGCCACCCCGGCGCGCTCGACGAGGCGATGGAGGCCGTACGGGCCGGCGGCACCGTGATCGTGGTCAGCTTCTTCGACGGCCCGGTGCCGCTGGCGGCCAACGCCCTGGTCGGCCGGGAGGTGACCGTCATCGGCTCCTCCCTGTCGACGGCCGCGGACTTCCGCACCGTGATCTCCTGGCTGGCCGCCGGGGAGATCGACCCCCGCCCGATGGTCACGCACCGCTTCGCGCTGGCCGACGCCGCCGAGGCGATGCGTCTGATGGCCGAGGGCAGGGCCACCACCGGCAAGATCATCCTTACTCCCCGAGGTGACACATGACGCTCCACATCGGCATCGTGGGAGGCACCGGCCACGCCGGCGGCGAACTCGCCCGGCTGCTGCTCAACCACCCCGGCGTCGGCTCGATCACGCCCACCGCCCGGGGCGGCGAGGAGTTCGACCGGGTCCACCCCAATCTGCTCGGCTGCGGGCTGGACTTCGTCGAGGTGGACGAACTCCGGCGCCGCGCCGACGACCTCGACGTGGTGTTCTTCTGCACCCCGTCGGGCGAGGCGATGCGCTCGGCCGCCTTCTTCCTCGGCCACGGGGTGAAGGTCATCGACGTCAGCGCCGACTTCCGCTTCCGCGACCCGCGGCGCTACGCCGAGGTCTACGGCGCCCCGCACGCCGCCCCCCAACTGCTCGACGAAGCCGTCTACGGGGTGACCGAACTCCACCGCGAACAGATCGCCGGAGCCCGACTGGTGGCCAACCCCGGCTGCTACGCCGTCACCACCGTGCTCGGCCTGGCCCCGCTGCTGCGCAGCGGCCTCGCCGACCTCGACCTGCCCGTCCACCTCGCCGCCGTCAACGGCACCACCGGCGCCGGGAACAAGCCGCGCACCGAGATCATGCACGCCGAGGCGTTCGGCACCATGCTCCCGTACAGCCTCGACGGGCACCGCCACGCCCCGGAGCTGGAGGAGCACCTCGCGCCCCTGGCCGAAAGGGAGTTGTGCGTCGACATGACCACGGCGCACGGCAACTTCGCCCGGGGCATCCACATCCAGGCGAGCCTGGCCGTCCGCCGGCAGGAACGCACCCGCCTCGACCGGGCCGCCCTGCTGGACCTCTACGAGCGCTTCTACGCCGACGAGTTCTTCGTCCGGGTCAACAGCGCCCCGAGGAAGGCCGGGCTCAACGCCAAGGAGTACGGCCTCTATCCGCGGCTCACGGACGTCACCGGCTCCAACTTCTGCCACCTCGGCGTGGACTACGACGCCGCCCGGGGCTTCGTCCGGGTGGTCGCGGTGACCGACAACCTGGTCAAGGGCGCGGCCGGGTCCGCGATCCAGAACATGAACGTGATGTCCGGTCTCGACGAGCGGACCGGCCTGTGCCAGTACGGGCTGTGAGCACACTGCGGCGGCTGCGCGACCACACCGTCACGCCCGGCGAACGCTGGGTCTACTCCGCCGGGTTCAACGTCGGCCCCGCGCTGACCGACACCGGCCGGATCGACACCGAGCTGGGTGACCTGCGCGCCCTGGCCGCGGCGGGCGCCCGGGTCGCGCTGCTCAGCCACCAGGGCAGGGCCGAGGACGGCACCGCCCGGCACCTGGACCACCTGGCCGACTACCTCGGCCGGCGCCTGGGCCGGGAGGTCCGCTACCTGCCGGAGTGCTCGTCACCGCGGGCCCGGCGCTGGGCGGCGGACCTGCGCGACGGGGAGATCGCCCTGTTCGGCAACGTCCGGCTGGAGCCGGGCGAGGAACGCGGTGACCGCGAACTGGCCGCCGCGCTGGCCCGGTTGGGCGACCGGGTTGCGGTCGGCGGCTTCTCCAAGGCGCACCGCCGGCACGCCTCCAACGTCGGCATCCTCGACTTCCTCCCCGGGTACGCGGCCACCAGCCTCCTCGACGAGACCGCGCTGCTGGAGCCGTGGGCGGGCGCCGGCGGGGCGGCGGGCTCGGTGGCCGTGCTGGGCGGAGTCAAGCCGGAGAAGACGGTGGTGGGGCTGGAGAGCCTGACCCGCGCGTACGACGTGGTGATCCCCGGCGGCGTGGTGCTCAACGCCCTGCTGGCGGCCGCCGGTCACGCCGTCGGCTGCTCCGAGCTGGGCACCGACGCCGAGCGCTGCGCCGCCGTGGCCCGCACCGTGCTCGGCCGCCGCCACCGGGCCCGCATCCACCTGCCCCGGACGGTCCTGATCGCCGGCCCGCGGGGCGCCACCCGGACGGTGGCGGTCGAGGCGGGCGTCCCGGACGGCTGGGCCATCGTCGACTTCGACCTCGCACCGTGGGCGGTGGACGCGGTGCGGCGGGCCGGCCGGGTCCTGGTGGCCGGCACCCCCGGCCGGTACGCCGAGGGGAACCACCGGGCCGCGGCGGCGGTGCTCGGCGCCCGGGCACCCGGCGACCCGCACACCCTGCTGCTCGGTGGCGACACCGTCGCCGAGCTGCCCTGGACCGGCCCCCGCTCCACCGGCGGCGGCTCCGCCCTGCACTACCTCGCCGACGGCAGCTGCGCCGTCCTGGAGGCCTTGGAAGAGAACCGGAAGAAGGGAATCGGTGACCGTGCGGCTTGAACTGCCCGTCCCCACCCACGTGGTCTTCGGCAGCGGCGCCCTGGACCAGGTCGGCACGCTCACGGCCCGCTGGGGCGGGCACGCGCTGATCGTGTGCGGGCGCACCGCGATGCGCCGCCACGGCTTCCTGGACCGGGCGGTGGATTCGCTGCGCCGGGCGGGCCTGTCCGTGACGGTCTTCGACAAGGTCGGCGCCAACCCCCGGTCCGACGAGATCGACGAGGCCCTCGCGCTGGCCGGGTCGCGCTCCTGCGACGTCGTGATCGGCCTCGGCGGCGGCAGCGCCATCGACGCGGCCAAGGCCGTGGCGGTGGCGGTGGCCGGCCCGTACGGCACGGTGCGCGACATCATCGGCGAGACGCTCGCCCCCTCGCCGTCGGCCCTGCCGGTCATCGCCGTGCCGACCACGGCCGGCAGCGGGTCGGAGGTCACCAAGGGCGCCATCGTCACCGACGTGGTCCGGGGCTTCAAGTCCGGCATCCGGGGCGAGGACGTCTTCCCCAAGGTCGCCGTCGTGGACCCGGACCTCACCGCGCCGCTCCCGGTCGCGGTCGCCGTCGAGACCGCCTTCGACGCGCTCGCCCACGCGATCGAGGGCCAGGTGGCGGTCCGCGCGACCGAGGAGAGCCGGTCCCACGCGCGGCAGGCGATCGCGCTGATCGCCGAGCACCTGCCGCTGGTCGCCGCCGGGCGCACCGGCCCGCGCACCCGGGAGGCGATGGCCCGCGCCGCCCTGCTCGGCGGCGTCAACGTCGCCTGCGCCAGCACCTGCCTGCCGCACCGCCTCCAGCAGGCGATGGGCGCGGTCCGGCGGGTGGACGTACCGCACGGCCGGGGCCTGGCCCTGCTCTACCCGGCCTGGCTGCGCGTCGTCCGGCCGCACGCCGAAGCGGGACTCGCCGAGGTCGCCGAGTCCCTGGGCCACCGGGACATCCACCGGGCCGTCGCCGCCGTGCTGGACACCGCGGGGCTGGCGACCGGCCTGGAGGACTGGGGGTTCACCGTGCGCGACATCGACGCCTTCGTCGACGGCATCAGCGGGAACCTCGACAACGACCCCACCCCGGGCATCGACACCGACCTCATCCGGCACCTCTACGCGGACTCCTTCCGCCGGCCGTGAGCCCGGTCGGCCACCTCCGTCAGGCGACCGCGACCGGCTCCACCGGCACCGCCGAGGGCGCCGCCAGGGACGCCAGCCGCCGCCGGCTGGCCCGGCGCTGAAGGGCGGCGAGACCGGTGCCGGCCGCGCCGAGGGTGAGCCAGCCGGCCGGGCCGGCGGCCATCACCACGCCGGTGAGCAGCATCGGGCCGACGGACTTCTGCACGGACTGGGACATTCCGGCGACCCCCAGGTAGGAGGCCCGGGCGCGCGGCGGGGCGAGGCTGACCGCCAGCTCCCAGGAGCTGACCGAGCGCATCAGTTCGGCAAGGGTGACCAGCGCCGCGGCGGCCAGCAGGGCGAGCGAGGCGGTCAGCGGTCCGCCGCCGGTGGAGAGCGCGATCAGCAGGCAGCTCGCGAGCAGGGCGACGCCGTACCAGCCGACCGCCCTGATCGCGCCGCCCGGGCGCTCGGCCCAGTTGGAGACCCGGAGTTGGAGCAGCACCACCAGCACGGTGTTGAGGGTGAGGAAGGCCGGGACGACGGCGTGCGGCGCGGCGGTGTGGTGGATCAGCCAGAGCGGGAGGCCGACGTTGAGGACGGAGTCGTCCAGGCACATCGGCAGGTCCAGCAGGACGAACAGCAGGTAGCCGCGGTCCCGCCAGGGGCTCGGCGGGGGGCCCCCCCGCCGGGCGGGGCGGCCCGGGGGCGCCCCCGGCCCCCGGCCCCCGGCCCCCCCCGGGGGGCCCCCCCCGCCGCCGTACCGGTGCGACAGT
>NZ_JBHXEG010000056.1:18337-60983 GCF_042724935.1 Kitasatospora sp. NPDC127060 | reverse complement strand
CCGCAACACTCTTTTTGCACCGGTTTGGTGGCTGTTTTTTTTTTATAAGACCCCGCCGGGCGGGGGGCGACGTCCACCGCGCCCACCGCCTGGCCCCCCCGGGCGCGCGGGCCCCCCCCCCCGGGCGCGCCGTTCACCGAGCGCTCCAGGAGCTCCAGCCCCGGCGCCCGCTCGGCGATGGCCAGCAGGTACCGGGCGATCCGCGCGCCGCCCTCGACCGGGTGCAGCACCGCACTCGCCAGGCCGCCGCCGTCGGCGGTCATCACGGCGGCCGGGTCCAGCACGGTGACCAGGGCCTCGATGTCCTTGCGCTGCCAGGCCTGTCTGACCCGCCGTACGGTGTCGGCCCGGTCGGCGGTCCGCGCGGGGGTGGTGGCGGTGCCGACCCGGCGGCGGGCGGAGGAGGCCAGCTGCTTGCAGGCCGCCGGGGTGCGGCCGAGGACGGCGGCGATCTCGGCGAAGGGGTAGCGGAAGACGTCGTGCAGGACGAAGGCCACCCGCTCGGCGGGAGTCATCGACTCCAGGACGACCAGGAAGGCCATCGCCACCGACTCGTCCAGCACCACCTGGTCGGCGAGATCCTCGGCACCGGATCCGTCCGGCAGCGGTTCGGGCAGCCAGGCCCCGACGTACCGCTCCCGCCGGGCCCGGGCCGAACCGAGCTGGTCCAGGCAGATCCGGCCGGTGACGGTCGTCAGCCAGGCGCCGGGGGCCAGGATCTCCCGCCGCTTGCCCGGCGGGAGGGCGTACCAGCGGGCGTAGGCCTCCTGCACGGCGTCCTCGGACTCGGTCAGCGAGCCGAGCAGGCGGTAGGCGACGTTGATCAGTTGGCGCCGCTCGCCGGCCATGCCGTCGGCGCCCACCCCCGCTGCCCCCATGCCTTCGCCTTACCTTTCGTGGGCCCGTGTCGTCGGGCTGGTGAGACCCTACCGATCCACTGCCCCCGGGCGGAAAAGAGGACCGTGACCATGGCCACCACCCAGGCGACGACGGCGCCGCGCACCTTCCCGTACCTGCGGGCCGCGATCGCCCTGCAGACTCTGACCATCCTCCTCCAGGCCGTCTCCGCCGGACTGCTGCTGGCCGCCTCCTACGGGGAGACGCTGCACGGCGTCGGCGCCCGGGTGATGTACGGGGCGTCGATGCTGTACCTGCTGGCGGCGGTGCTGGCGTGGAAGCCGGGCGGCGGGCCGGTGCGGCCGGTGTGGGAGTCGTCCGGCTTCCTGGCCCTCGCCTCGGCGCAGGTCGTGCTCGGCATCGCGCACGTGCCGGCCGTCCACCTCCCGCTGGGGGTGCTGATGTTCGGCCTGAGCCTGCTGGCGCTGGCCCGGCGCTGAGGGCCGCTCCGGAGGGCTTCCGGGGCCGCCCTCGCGGCCCGGAGCCCCGGGGTCACCTGGGTAGGCGGGACCAGTCGCCGGGCTGGCCCGGGTCGAGTTGGCGCAGGCTGTTGAGGACCTTCGGGTCCTGGGCGTCCAGCCAGTCGGCGACCTGGCGGAATGACACGCAGCGGACGCCGTCGCGGTGGCATACGTCCTTCACCACGTCCGCGACGGCGTCCATGTAGATGCCGCCGTTCCAGTCCTCGAAGTGGTTCCCGATGAACAGCGGGGCGCGGCTGCCGTTGTAGACCCGGTTGAAGCCGGCGAGATAGCTGTCCCGGGCCTCCTTCTCCCACTCGTCGTACTTCTTCGGATCGCCCTTGGTGGAATTGCCGGACTGGCCCGCGAGGAAGTTGAAGTCCATCGACAGGCCCTGGGTCGACTTGGCCGGGAAGGGCAGCATCTGGAGCGGAAAGTTCCAGATGCCGTCCTTCTTCGTCGGCCAGACCTGGAACTCCCCCGGGGAGCTGGCGTCGTAGCGGAACCCGGCCGCCTTCTCCGCCTGGAGGAGGTTCTTCTGCCCCTCCAGACACGGCGCCCGCCCGCCGACCAGCTCCTTGGTGTAGTCGAAGGGCAGCGGCGGGAGGTTCTGGTAGCCGGTGTTGGTCTTCCAGTTGGTGACGAAGGAGACCGACTGGTCCAGCTCGCTCTTCCACTCCTCGGTGCTCCACTCACCGCCGCCCTTCGCCCCGCAGAAGTGGCCGTTGAAGTGGGTGCCGATCTCGTTGCCGTCCAGCCAGGCCAGCCGCAACTGCTCCAGGGTGTCCTTGATGTGGGCGTCGGTCGCGTAGTCGATGGACGCGGCGCCCGGGTCGTGCTGGGGCGGGTGGTAGAGGCTCCGCTTCGACTTGGGGAGGGTGTAGAGGCCGGTCAGGAAGTACGTCATCCGGGCGTTGTTGTCCGCGCCCAGCTTGCGGAACCGGGAGAACAGGTGGTCGTCGCCCTCCAGGGCGCCGTCCCAGGAGAAGACCACGAACTGCGGTGGCTGCTCACCCGGTTTGAGCTTCTCCGGCTCGGGCTGCTTGGGCTGCGGGCCGGTGTAGGAGGTCGAACCGTCACCGATCACCTTGACCTGGCCGTCCCAGGTCGGCGTCGCGCTCGGCTCGGGCACGGGGGCTGCGGCGGCGGGTTCGGGCTCCGGTGTCGTCGGGTCGGGGGCGGCGGCGTTCGGTCTGCCCTCCGAGAACGAGTCCCCCGTGGTCAGCGTGAGGGACGCGACGACCCCCATGGCCAACAGGACGGCTGCGCCTCGAGCAGTCCGCACGTAATCCCCTTCGCTCAGCCGACGGTTCGATCATTCGATCAACAGGGCACTCATGTGATCGATGACGTGAAGGGTGGGAAAGGTTGCTCGGATCGCCGAAGAGATTTTCGAGCGGAGCGGCCCCGGTTCCGCGGACAGATCGAGTCTCCCGTGAATCGGGGGCCGGTGTCGCCGCTACCGCCGGGACGGCCGACCTACCGCCCGACGCCCGTGATCACGCGAACCCGTGCCCGTACTGCTTCCTCCCCCACCCCTCGGACGCCTGCCCGTCGGTCCAAGCTGCTTTGCGCTCGGCGCAGGACCTCTGCGGGGTCGACTTCCTGCGCGTGCGCTTGTCCCTCGTCAGGACGGGTAGATGATCGAGCCGAGCGGCGGGCAGGGGATCAGCATGGTGCCGATGCCCGGGCGTTCGACGAAGGCCCGGGCATCGGCGGCCTGTTCGCGCCGGGTGTCCAGATCGTCGGCGTGCCAGGCGTCGTGCCTGGCACGGGTGTAGTCCCACGACTCGTCGATGAGGCTGAGGCTGACGTTGCCGGCGCTGCGCTGGAAGTCCGACTTCACGGCGGCCCGTCGCAGTGCGGTCTGTGTGGCGGCGAGGTCGAGGCGGGTGATCAGCACGCCGGGGGTGTTCGGCTCGCGGGTCGGCATCGGGGCCTGCGGGAGCAGTGAGACCCCGGTGTCGAGGCGGCCGATGTTGTCGACGGTCGCCTGCTGGGCCTCCCTCCCGATGATCTGTATCTCCCGGTGCAGCCAGAGGAACTCGTCGAGGTCCGCCGGGGTGACCCGCATCCGCTGGTACAGGGCCCGGAACCGGGGGTCGTGGTGCAGCGGGCGCACGAGCGGCATGTGGAACGCCACGCAGTCGTTGAACCCGTTCGCCACGGCGGCGTCGAAGTGGAGGAGGCCCTGATCCACCTGCCCCTGTGCGATGGCCAGACCGCCGAGGCCCGAGTGCCCCGACGCGACGAGCCACCTGCCGTCGGGGCCGAGCGCCGAGGCGCGCACGACGATGTCGTGGAGGCCGGCGACGACGTCGACGCCCCGCGGGGTGAGGCCATGGGTCATGACCTCTACCTGAAGATCGTGCACGCGGGCGGTCAGTGACGTGACGGTGTCGGCCATGGATCTCCTCGGTGGTGGTGAGGGTGGCGGCTGCTCAGGCTCGGGTCAGCCAGCCTTCTTCAAGGCCGTCAAGGACGAACCCGTTGTCGAAGCGCACCCGGTAGGTCGTCCGAGCGCCCGCTCCGGCGTTGACCGCTCCCACCCGGGCGACGTTCTGGCGGAGGTCATCGACCAGGCTCGCCGCGAACGCGTCGAACCGGTGGCCGAGAATTTTCTGATCGAAGCTCGCGAGGTAGTCCTGGCCCGCGCGGCCGGCTTCCGTGGTCGACCCCATGACCGTTCCCGCCAGACCCTCGGCGAGGAACAGCGGACCGGGGACGCCGCCCCTGGTGGCGGTGTCACCTGCGGTGACCTGCGCATCCCTGGTCAACGTGACCCTCGTGCCGGCCTCGTACGGCATGGATGCCCCCTGTCCTTCGATCTTGGACTCGCAAGCGTAGTCGAATTGCCTTGGGGAGAAACGGTGTTCGACGAAGCTCGGGAGCTTCACCATCGCCGGCACGTGAACCTGCTGGGCCGCCACTCCTTCCAGCTGCCCGAGATACCTGGGGGCCTACGGCCGCTGCGCGACCCGGAACGCGTGGAGCTCGCTTGGCGACGCCGGGCCAAGCGCACGGTGGCGCTTTGTGCCCGACATGGTGCTCAGCGTGCGCCGGTGGCGGAGGCGCTCGTGGCGGTGCCGGGGCTGGTCGGCCCGCTTTGGGGGCCGAACGGCTCAGGCGCGGCAGCGGTCCGCGGCGGATCGTGGAAAGCGGTGAGACGGGCGGGGGGACCGCGGCGGGGTCCGCGGGGCCCGGCGCGACCCGGGCATTCCCCAGCGAAAGGGCGCTCGCGCCGGACGCACCCTCAGAGGATCAAGGAACGGAGCGGACTGATGGGCCAGGCAGCGATCGCCGTCTCCGGGCTGAGCAAGCGCTACGGTTCGCTGCTCGCGCTGGACGACGTCGATTTCGAAGTCCCCCAGGCCACGGTGTTCGGGCTGCTCGGGCCGAACGGCGCGGGCAAGACCACCGTGATCCGCATCCTGACCACGATCCTCCACCCGACCGCGGGGCGGGCCGAGGTACTGGGGCACGACGTGGGGCGCGAGGCACGGATGGTCCGCCGCCTGATCGGGCTGGCCGGACAGTACGCCGCCGTCGACCCCAACCTCACTGGCATCGAGAACCTGCGCCTGATCGCACGCCTGACCCACCTGCCCAGGCCCCTGGGCCGCCGCCGGGCCGACGACCTGCTGGAACGCTTCGACCTCGCCGACGCGGCCGACCGGCCGGTGCGCACCTACTCCGGCGGCATGCGCCGTCGCCTGGACGTGGCCGCCGCCCTCGTCGCCCGCCCGCCGGTGCTGTTCCTGGACGAACCCACCACCGGACTCGACCCCGGCAGCCGCAACGCCCTGTGGGACCTGATCAGGGAACTCGTCGCCGACGGCACCACCGTCCTGCTCACCACCCAGTACCTGGAGGAGGCCGACCGCCTGGCGTCCCGCGTCGCCGTCATCAGCGAGGGACGCGTCATCGCCGACGACACCCCCGCCGCCCTCAAGGAAAGCCTCGGCGACACCGTCGTCGAACTCGGCATGGGCGACCCTGCCCGCGCGGAACGCGCCGCAGACCTTCTCGCGCCGAGGCTGACCCGGCCACCCGAACGCGAGGGCTCCCTGCTGCGCCTGACCTCCCGCGACGGCTCGGACCTCGTGCTGGGCACCCTGCACAGCCTGGACGCGGTGAACCTCACCCCGCGCACGCTCTCGGTGCGCGAGCCCAGCCTGGACGACGTCTTCCTCTCCCTGACCGGACACCGGACACCGGACGGCGAGACCCCCGAGTCCCGCGAAACCCCTGGAGGCACCCCGTGACCGCCACCGCGCGTCCGCTGCGGTTCCCGACAGTGCGCGACAGCGTGATCGATCGCCTGTCCGAACCGGTCCAGGACGCACTCGCGGTTGCCGGACGGAACCTGATCGCCCTGCGCCGTGTGCCGCGGCTGCTGGTGTTCTCCACGATCCAGCCGCTGGTCTTCGTCCTGATGTTCCGCTACGTGTTCGGCGGGGTGATCGGAAGCAGCCTCGGCAACGTGCCCTACGTCGACTTCCTCATGCCTGGCATCTTCGTGCAGACCGCCGTGTTCGGGGCCATGAACACTGCTATCGGCCTGGCCACCGACATGCGCACCGGGCTGATGGAGCGGTTCCGCTCGCTGCCGATGGCCCGGTCCGCGGTGCTGTCCGGCCGCACGCTGGCAGACCTCATCCGGAACGTGTTCGTGGTGGCGATGATGACGGCGGTCGGCTTCGCCGTCGGATTCCGCATTCACACCAACGTGCCGGCGTTCCTGGCCGGGACGCTGCTGGTCCTGGCTTTCGGCTTCGCGATGTCCTGGATCTTCGCCGTCGTCGGGCTGGCCGTCGGCGATCCGGAGACCGCCCAGGCCGCGGCCTTCCCCGTGCTCGCGCCGCTGGTCTTCGCCTCCGCCGTGTTCGTCCCGGTGCACACCATGCCGGGCTGGCTGCAGGCTTTCGCGGCCAACCAGCCGGTGTCGCTGAACGCTGAGGCCGTCCGCGCGCTCGTCCTGGGCGGACCCACCGCCTCGTACGTGTTCCAGGCCCTGGCCTGGGACGCCGGCATCGTGGCCGTCTTCGCCCCCCTGGGCGTATGGCTCTACCGGCGGGCGGTCTGATCCGCAGAGCCGGCGGGGGAGGCCCTCCGCCGGTCCGGCGGAGGTGCCGCGCCGAGCGGTTCGCCGGGCCGGGCGCGGGACCTGCGGCGGTTGGGCCGCCTCCTGCGGAGCGGCCGAGGAGCGGCCGAGGAGCGGCCGGGCGCGAGGGTGCCGCAGGCGTGGCGAAGCCCCGCCGGAGCCCAAGGGCGCCCGGCGGGGCTTCATGCCGCGTGGGGGCGGCGGGTTTCGGGGCCGTCGGGCGCCGGTGGGGCGCCGGTCGGGCGTCAGGCCCGGGTATCGGGCCCGGGGCGGGTCAGGAGCGGGCGGCGTCGATCTTGCCCTGGAGGGCGGTGAGCAGGTCCTTGAGGATGCCGATGGTGCCCTCGTCGGTCAGCGTGCCCTCCTCGTCGAAGCGCTCGTGCGAGCGGAAGGCGACGAGCTCGGGCTTGACCACGACGTCGCTGTCGGTCCAGACGAAGACCTGGCGCAGCGCCAGCTGGGCGCGGACGGAGCCGAAGTTGGTGGGCGCGGCGCCCATGATCGCGGTGGGCTTGCGGTGCAGCGGCAGGCCCTCGGTCTTGCTCCAGTCGGTGCTCAGCCAGTCCAGGGCGTTCTTGAGCACGCCGGGGATCGAGTAGTTGAACTCCGGGGTGGCGATCAGCAGGCCGTCCGCCTCCAGCACCTTGCGGCGCAGCTCCTCGACGACGGCGGGGCGCACGCCCGGGTGGTCGAGGTCGTAGTCGTAGGGCGGGATCCCGCGCAGGCCGTCGTAGATCTCGATCTCCATGCCGGCCGGGTCGAGCGTCCGGGCGGCGCGCAGCAGCGCGGTGTTGTGCGAGTCGGCGCGCAGCGAGCCGGAGATGGCGAAGACCTTGGACGCGCTCATGACGGTGCTCCTTGCGGTGTGGGTGTGGGTGTGGTGTGGGTGTGGGTGTGGCCGGTCGGCGCGCCCGGTGCGGTGCCGGGTGCCGGGCCGGCGGTCGTTCCGACGCCGAGAAATCTAAACCGTTCAGTTCAATGCGTCAACCAGACGGTTTAGTCTTGACTCTGAACTGATTCGTGTAGTTCAGTTCTCGGCATGACGCCGACTCAGCTCGCCGCGGCCCAGGCCGCCCCCGTCCGCCCGACCGCTCCCGTCCGATCGACCGCCACCGTCATCGATCCCGTGCACACCTTCGAGGGCGCCGGCTTCCCCGTCCGCCGCCCGTTCCCGGTGGCCGAGCTCCCGATGCTCGACCCGTTCCTGATGGTCGACCAGACCGGCCCGCTGCTGCTCGCCCCCGGCGAGGCCAAGGGCGCCCCCGCCCACCCGCACCGCGGGTTCGAGGCGGTCTCCTACCTCATCGAGGGCTCGATGGACTGGGCCGACTCGACCGGCCGGCGCGGCACCAGCGTCGCCGGCGAGGTCGAGTGGCTCACCGCCGGCGCCGGCATCGTCCACTCCAACGAGCCGACCGCCGAACTGCTCGGCCACGGTGGCCGCCAGCACATGCTCCAGATCTGGGTGAACCTGCCGGCCCGGCTGAAGGACCTCCCGGCCCGCAGCCAGAACCAGGGCCCCGACACCATCCCGGTGGTGCACACCGAGGACGGCAGCCGGATCAAGGTGATCGCGGGCCGCAGCCACGGCGTCGCCGGACCCTTCGAGACGCACCTGCCGGTCCTGCTCGCGCACGCCGTCCTGCCCGTCGGCGGGCGGGCCGAGTTCACCGTGCCGGCCGGTCACAACGCCGCCGTCTACGTGCTCTCCGGCGCCGTCGAACTGCCCGACGCGCCGCTGGCGGACGGCCAACTCGCGGTGCTGGCGCACGACGGCGAGCGGATCGCCGTCGCCGCGCCGGACGGTCCGGCCGAGGTGCTGATCCTGGCCGGCGAGCCGATCGGCGAGCCGGTGGCCCGCGGCGGCCCGTTCGTGATGAACACCGAGGCCGAGCTCCGGCAGGCCCAACTCGACTTCTCGAACGGAAAGTTCGGGAGCATCCCGGCATGAGCTCGGGAGTGCTGGACACGGCGGCGGGGGCGGGTGCGTTCCCGCCGGAGCCGGCGGAGGGCGGCACCGGCCGGGGCGTACAGGGGTCGCTCCGGACCGGTCTGCTCCTCGCCTCGGTCGCCGCCCCGGGGGCGGCCGGACTCTCCAGCCCGAGCCTCGTCCTGCCACTCATGGCGCGGGAGCTGCACACCGGCCCCGGCCCCGCCGCCTGGCTGATGAGCGGCTACGGGCTCGGCATGATGCTCGGTACCCCGCTACTCACCGCCACGGCCGGGCGGCGCGGCCCCCGGGCGCTGCTGCTCGCCTCCGCGGGGGCGCTGCTGCTCGGGGTACTGGTCACGCTCGCCGCCGGAGCGGACCTCGGCCCGCTGATCGCCGGGCGCGCTCTGCAGGCGGTCGGTGCGGCCGGGTTCAACGTGGCCGCCTTCCAGCTGGCCGCGCGCCAACCGGACGGACGCGCCTCCGGGGTCGTCGCGATCGGCAGCGCGGCGGGCGGCACCGCCGGGCTGTTCATCGGCGCGGCGGTGGCGGCCGGGCTGGGCTGGCGGGCCTGCCTGGTGCTGCCGGTGCTGACCCTGGCGGTACTGCCGGCCGTACTGCGGGGGTGCGCCGGACCGGGCACGGTCCCGGTCGTGGGCCCGGCGGCCGGGGCCGGACCGGAGCCGGCACGGGGCGTGCGGGCGGCGAGCCGCTCCTTCCTCGGCCTGGACGCCCTGGCGGTGACGCGCTTCCGGGCCGTCGCGGCGGTGATGCTGGTCCTGGCGACCGTCAACTTCGGCCTGGTCTACGGCGCACCGCGACGGGCCGCCGCGCTGACCGGCTGGAGCGCCGTCCAGACCGGCGCCGTCGGCTCGCTCGCCGCCCTGACCGGTGCGCTGCTCTCCTGGTCGCTGGTGCGCGCCGCGCCCCGGCTGGGCCTGCGGCGGACCACCGGCCTGCTGCTCGGCGTCTCGTTCGCCGGACTCGCGCTCGCCGCGTTCGGCCCCTGGGCGCCGGTGGTGCTCCTGGGCACCGGAGCCAGCGCCTGTGTCACCGCGGGCGGCCAAGGCGTCCTGACCGGTGCCGCCGCCGAGGCCGTGGCGCCGCAGCGGCGGCCGGAGGCGATCGGGCTGTTCAACCTGGTCTTCCTGCTCGGTGCTGCACTGGGCCCGCAACTGGCGGCATCCGGCGAGCGGATCGCCGCGGCGGGTCCGTACCTCGCCTCGCTGGTGCACTGACCGGGCGCCGGACGCGCCGATCGGGCCCGGCACCGGGCCTGTCACCGGGCCTGTCACCGCGCGCTCCACCGTACGCCGCACGCACAACCGAACCGTTCAGTTTCCTATACTGGCCCGTATCGTCTCCCCCCGAGCACCCGAGGAGAACCCCGATGGCCGCCGACAGCCCCCAGCCGACCGACGAGTTCGGCATCCCGATCATCCCGGGGCCCACCGACGCCGCCCAGCGACGCCGGCAGGCGATCATCGACGCCGCACTCGCCGAGTTCCTCAAGGAGGGCTACTCGGCCGCCTCGATGGACGCCATCACCGCCCGCTCCGGCGTCTCCAAGGCGACCATCTACAAGCACTTCGGCAGCAAGGAACGGCTCTTCCTCGCGGTGATCGGCGGCATACTGCCCACCACCTACGAGGACCTCAAGCCGTGGAACTCCACCATCGCCGAGGCCGACGACCTGCGCTCCGCGCTCATCACCCTCACCCTCGACTGGACCCGCATCCTGCTGCGCCCCGACATCATGTCGCTGCGCCGCCTGGTGATCGGCGAGATCGACCGCTTCCCCCAGCTGGGCCAGCTCTGGTACCGGGTCAGCTACGACATGAACAACGGCCCGCTGATCGCGGCCTTCGCCGAACTGGACCGCCGCGGCGTGCTCGCCGTGGACGACCCGGCGCTGGCCGTGCAGCAGCTGGTCGCCTGCACGGTGGGCGTGCCGCAGCTGGTGCGGACGTTCAGCCCGGAGGCCGAACTCGACGAGGCCGGGATGCACCGGATGATCAGTTCCGGGGTCGACCTGTTCCTGGCGCGGTACGCACGCGAGCGGTGACCACGGCGGCGGACCCGGCGTCCGGGTCCGCCGTCACGGCCGGCCCCACGGCCGCCGGGACGCCGGCCACCGGTTCCACGGCTGCCGCATCGCCCGCCGTCGGTGCCCCGCCCGGCCCGCGCCGGAGCCGCCGCACCCCGGCTACCAGCAGCAGCACCGCCGTCCACGCGCCGGTGCAGAGCACCTGGCTGCGGCTGCCCGGGTCCACCAGCATGAACACCAGCACCCCGGCCACCGCCGCCAGCGCCAGGTACCCCAGGTACGGGAAGCCGCGCATCGGGGCCGTCCTCGGCCCTCCGCGCCCGCGCCCGTGCCCGTGCAGTCGCAGGTGGGACGCGGCGATCAGGATCCAGACCACCAGGATCGCCGTCCCGATCGAGTTCAGCAGGAACGGGAAGACGGTCTGCGGCCACAGCAGGCTGAGCACCACCGACGCGAAGCCGAACGCGGCCGAGGCGAGCACGGCGCGGCCGGTCCCGACGGCGTCCTGCCCGCCCCGGCGCCGGGTCAGCAGGCGTGGTGCGTCGCCGCGGGCGGCGAGGGCGTGCAGCATCCGCGAGGAGCCGTAGATGTTGGCGTTCATCGCCGACAGCAGAGCCACCAGCACGACCGCGTCCATCAGCTGCGCCGCGCCCGGTACCCCGATCCGGCCGATCGCCGCCGCGTACGGGCCGTCGGCGACCGCCGGGTCGTCCCACGGCACCACGGTGACGATCACCGCCATCGAGCCGATGTAGAACAGTGCCACCCGCCAGAGCACCGTGCGCACCGCCCGGCGCACTGCGGCCACCGGGTCCTCGCACTCGGCTGCGGCGATGGTCACCGTCTCCAGCCCGCCGTACGCGAACACCGCCGCGAGGGTGCCCACCGCGACCCCGTGCCAGCCGTGCGGCAGCAGCCCGCCGTGCCCGGCCAGGTTCTCCACCGCCGGAGTCCGGCCGGTGAACACGGCAGCTGCGCCCAGTAGGACGAACACGCAGATCGAGGCCGCCTTCACCCCGGCGAACCAGAACTCCAGCTCACCGAAGTGCCGCACGCCCGCCAGGTTCGTCCCGGTGAACAGCGCCATGAACACCGCCACCCACGCCCAGGCCGGCACCTGCGGCAGCCATCCCGCCATGATCCGCGACGCCCCGATCGCCTCCGCGGCCACGCTCACCACCAGCAGCGCCCAGTACATCCAGCCGGCCAGCAGTCCGGCCCACGGCCCCCAGGCACGGGCTGCGTGCGCGGAGAACGACCCGGAGCCGGGACGGGCGGCCGACATCTCGCCGAGCATCCGCATGACCAGCACGGTCAGCGCCCCGGCCACCACGTACGACACCACGATGCCGGGCCCCGCCGCGGCGATCCCGACACCGGAGCCGACGAACAGCCCGGCCCCGATCGCACCACCCAGCGCGATCATGGCGATATGGCGCTGTCTCAGCCCACGACCGACCGACCGGTCCTCGGACATCATGACTCCCCCCGTTGTGATCCAACCGGAGGAGATCCTGGCCCCGACCCCCCGTCGTGATCAAGCCCCCCGGCCGACCCGTTGTGGTGCGGTGGCGATGACGGTGCGGCGGATGTCGACGGTGCGGGCGGGGTCGGCGGCCGGAGCGGGCGTCCCGTCGCCGGTCTCCGTACCCAAGAGAGCCCGAAGCCGGTTCGGCGCCGCCAGGTACGGGTGACGGTGGCGGTCTCGCGGTGCACGAGTGCGCCGGCCGCGACAGGGCACGCCGCCGAACGGAGCACATCGCTCGATCGTGGACGATCCATTTGCTTCCATGCCAGGGCTCGCGCTCCGACAATCCCCGGGAGAAGAACATGCTGCCATCCGCACGACGCCTGCTCGTGGCGGGGACCTTCCTGCTCGCGATCGGCACACCAACCACCGCCATCGCCGCCCCGTCTCCCGCCCACCGCGGTGCGGACCACCGGCTCCGTCCACAGACCCTCACCGACCTGCAGACCTCCATGCGTGGCGAAGCTTTCGCGCACGCCTCCTACACCTTCTACGCCGACCAGGCGGACCGGGAGCACCTGCCCGGCGCCGCGGACCTCTACCGCCGGACCGCCGAGGTGGAACTGAACGAGCACTTCCGCGAGGAGGCGCTGCTCGCCGGTGCGATCGGCGACGAGGCCGCGAACCTCACGATCTCCGCCGCCGGAGAGGCCAACGAGGCGACCTCGATGTACCCACGGTTCGCCCAGGAAGCCGAGCAGGACGGCGACCACAACGCGGCCGTCCTCTTCGCGGAGATCGCCAACGACGAGGCCGCCCACGGTGAGGCGTTCAACGCCGCGCTCCACGTCGTGCGGACGGGGCAGGGGCAGATCCCGCCCCCGCCCCAGGTCGACCCGGTGTCGGTGCCCGCCGGTCCGGCGCAGGTGCGCTCGGCCCGCACCCTGGCCAACCTCGACACCGCGATGCACGGCGAGGCGTTGGCCTTCGCCCGGTACACGATGTTCGCCGAGCAGGCCGCGCAGTCCGGCGACGAGCAGATCGCCGACCTGTTCCGGGGCACCGCCGCAGTCGAGTTGCACGAGCACTTCGCGGGTGAGGCCGTCCTGGTCGGCCTGATCAACGGCACTCGGGCCAACCTGACCAAGAGCATCGCCGGCGAGAGTTACGAGGCGACCGTCATGTACCCGACCTTCGCCGACCGCGCCGAGAGCGCGGGAGACACCGAAGCGGCGGAACTCTTCTGCGACGACGCGCGCGACGAAGCCGGCCATGCCCGGGCGTTCCAGCGGGCTCTCGACCGACTCGGCTGACCGCAACCTGCAGGCGGCACGTGGTGCTGAGTCCGGCGTCCGCGCCGGTACTTCGTCGGCAGCAGGGCCGGTGCCGTCCGGGCCGCTTCGATGTGATCGGCGGCGCTATTGCTGCCCGCGTTCCCCGGCCGCGGCAGCGTGGCGGCCCCTGCCCCCACGGCGGTTGCGCTCCAACCCCCGCGTCATCGAACGCACGGTGTCCAACCGGGCAGCCAAACGCACCGAGCACCTCAACCCGCCCCGATCCGACCTCCCCACCGTCTCCCTGGTCGGGCCGACCAAAACCGGCCCGACCAGGTGAAACAGCACCTGAATCACCGGTATTGCGACTAGGGGAGTCGCTCCAGTTCGCGCTTCACCCGGCAGCGCCTGTTGGCGATGCCGTAGGGAACGATGAGCTCGACCTTCCCTCCCGGTTCGCCTGACTGCAGGACCATGTTCCGGTCGGCGAGGGACTTCATGAGGTCCTGGTCCTGGTCGAAGCCGAGCAGTGCTTTCACCAGGCGCGCCGATGCCAACGGCGAGGCGAACCCGAGCGCGTGGTAGTCGATGCCGGTCAGGTCGTACGCGCGCATGTCGGGTGTGGCTATCTCCAGCAGCACGCCTCCCTTGTTCAGGTAGCCGCGAGCATGGTCTTGTGACGTCGCCAGGTACATCCCCCTCCAGCCGTCCTCCGCGCGGGGGTCGCCGATCGAGAAGTCCTGTGCCGCTCCTTCGCCCCATCCCTCCCAGCGGGAGACGAGGACCGACTTGTAGTGGACCGCGGCCACGGGGACGGTCGCCGGGGTGCCGATCTGTTCGAGGAGCGCGTCGGTGATCTCGGTCTGGATCTCGTAGTCGGCGGACGTCGGCTTGGATATCGGCTGTCCGGTCGCCTTGTGGACCAGGATTCCTTCCGGCGTGCACAGCACGTCGGTCGTGGTGAGCACGCTTCCCTTGTGCCACAGCGCGAAACTCGAGCCGGACGCGTCGTAGTACTCCAGGTCGCCACTGAACACCGCGAGGCTGGCGCCGTCGGCCGTTTTGACTTCGGTCCCCGCGGCCGAGGTCGTGAAGACGTCCCCGTCGGCGTTGACGAAGGGCTCCAGGTTTCCTTCTCCCTCGGCGCGCTGCACAAAGGATCCGGTTCCTCCCGTGGCCTCCGAGGTCCGCTCCGCGTCGGTGGCCGGGTGCGGCCGCACCAGCGGCGCTCGCATGACCGCGGTCGCGTTGGCCTCCGCGGCGCGCTCGAAGCTGTCGGACGGGTCGGACACCTTCAGTCCGGATCCGTTGTCGGTGCCTGGGACAGGTCCTTGACGCTGCTGGATGACGTGGGTGAGTTCATGGGCGAGGGTGTGCTTGTCCGCACCACCGGCACCGATGACGACGTGGTTGCCCGAGGTGTACGCGCGAGCGCCGATCTCGGCGGCGGACGCCTTGGCGGCGCCGTCGTTGTGGATGCGGACGTCGGAGAAGTCGGCCCCGAGGCGCGTCTCCATCTCGGTACGCGTCGACTGGTCCATGGGCTTGCCGCTGGTACGCAGGATGTCGGGGACGGTGGCCCGCTGCACCGTGGGCCGCCCGGCCTGCTGGTGCCCACGGTCGGAGCCGTGCCGGTGCTGTCCCTGGGCCCCGGAGTCTCCGGCCCTGCGGAGCATCTGGACCACGGCCGCGTTACCGGCGGTGCTCTGCAGGGCAAGGACGCCCCGGGGCGGCGTCCCCCCGGTCGGCGCGGGCTTGCGCGTCGGGGGGCGCCGGGCCTCCGCGGCGGATGTCTTCGCTTGGTCGTGGCTGTGCACGAACTCTCCTCCTGCGCGTGACAGTTTTCTCCTCTGTATACGTGTACGTGGCAGCCCGGGCCAGGTACGCGAGGGCAGAGGCGAGGGAAACCGAAGGCAGCCGGACGGGCGGATCGCCGGGTACAGGTCAGGCGTTTCGGGGAGGGGCCGGTGGCGGGGTGCCCGTGGTGGCGGCCCGGTAGAGGGTGCGGACGGCGGAGGTGAAGGGGGCGCTGTAGGAGACCTGCGGGGTGTTGCCGCCGGTGTGGTAGCCGCCGATGAGGCCGATCACGGCCCAGCCGCCGAACCACGGGACGAGCATCGGGCCGCCGGAGGTGCCGCCGGTGAAGCCGTCACAGGCGATGCGTTCGAAGGTGCCCGGGTCGGCGGGGTCGTCGCTGGGCCAAGTGGTCGTCCAGCTGAGGCACTCCACCGGCTTCTGGGCGCCGCCCGGGTAGCCGATCATCCGGACCGGGGCGTGGACGTACCCCGTGTCGGTGAGGAGCCGGACGGCGCCGACGGCGTCTTCGAGGCGTTGGCCGTCCTGGTTGGGCTCGGTCACGGCGAAGCCGAAGTCGTAGGCGGCGCCCGCGTGTTCGCCCCGGTCGTAGTACTCCTGGGCGAGGTAGACGCCGTTCTCCTCGACCGGGAAGACGCCGAACGGCTTGAGCCCGTCGTGGTACTGGGGAACGAAGCCCAGGTGCCGCTCGGGGGAGGTGCCGGCGTAGCCCTTGAGGCAGTGGCCCGCGCTCAGCACCAGGTCGTGGTCAGGACTGTGGACGACGGAGGCGCTGCAGGTGCGCCCGGTGCCGGTGGCGTCGGTCCAGAAGAAGGCGCCGGCCTGGGGGATCCCGTCGAAGCTCCGGCTCGGGGGGATGTACTCGTCGGGGCGCGGGCCGTCGGCCGTGGGTTGGGCGGCCTTGGTGTCCAGGGGGACGGCGGCGGCCATGCGGGCGGGGGTCCAGAAGGCGCTGAGCTGTGCGGCGGTGGCCGAATGGTCGGTGGTGGCGGAGGCGGCCGGGGCGAGTCCGGCGGCGGAGAGGAGGACGGCGGCGGTGGCCGTGGCGAACCTGGACGCCATGGGTGGTCCCTTCCGGTCGGGTGAGACGGTCGTCGATGTGGGCCCCGCACAGTGTGGAGTGCCCACCTCGGAGCCCGGCTCACCCTGGGGGCCGGTCAGCTGATGGCGCGTCGGAAGGCTTCGGCGTCCTCGGGGCTGAAGAAGCGCCGGATGCGGGCGGAGGAGCCGGGAGCGCGGAGGTACTCGTGCCGGTCGAGGTTCCAGAGGCCCCAGGAGTCGAGCTGGAGGAAGTGGGGGCTGGAGGCGTCGATCAGGCGAACCTCGAACGGGGACGGGGAGTTGGTGCGGACCCAGGCCTGCGCCTGGGCGTACGAGTAGAAGCGGAGCGGCTCGTCGGCCGGGGGGAGGGCCTTGACGAGATCGGTGGTCTCGCGGTCGCGGACGACCCAGGCCTGGTAGTAGGTGCCGCGCGGGGCGTCGGCCGGGACGATGGCGTAGCGGTCGGTCATCGGCGGGTCGCCACCTGGATGAAGCCGGCGGCCTTCTCGACGCGCTCGGCGAACTCGTTGAACTCGCCCTCGATGGGGGAGATGGTCGCCTTGCTGGGGACGAGGATCGCGCCGGCCTGACGGTCGAGGATCTGGCGCAGCGCGGCCTGGAGCATCGGGCGGTGCTCGGGCCCCCGGACGTCGACCTCGTCGTCCACGACGATGAGGGAGATGTCCCAGTTGAAGGTGCGGGCGTAGGCCTCGCACTGGCCCAACTCGCGCTCGGGGAAGGCGGAATCGGGCTTGGCCAGGTAGATGACCACCTGGAGGCGGTGCAAGGTCTGGGGAGCGGTGGGGCAGCTCAAGGTTCGTTCCTCTCTGTAGCGGGACGGCTACCAAGTGTGCCCACTCTCCGCTAAGCTTGGGATTCGTTCAACTTGTCTGCGCCTCAGGTGGAATTGGACGTGAGCCGTGAATCGCAAGGAACTTGACCCGACGGCATCCCCGCGCCAGTCCTTCGGCGCGCTGCTCCGCAGTTCGCGCGAGGCGCTGGGGCGGACCCAGCAGGATCTGGCCGAAGCGATGGGGTACTCGGACAGCTACATCTCGGCCGTGGAAACAGGCCGCAAATCCACCAGCCGAGACTTCGTCAGGGCGGCTGACATGGCCCTGGGGGCGGGCCAGACACTTGAGTTGATGTGGGTTGGGATGCGGCGGAAGGGCTTCCTGGAGGGCTTCCCCGAGCATGCTGCGCAGGAGGCTCGTGCATCCGAGGTGAGGGTCTACGAACCGAACCTCATCCCTGGACTCTTTCAAACCAAGGCCTATGCTTCAGCGATCGAAGCGGCAGCAGTGCAGCGCGGCAGCAGTACGCCGGACCAGGCTGATGAACGAGTGAAGTTCCTCTTGGCCCGTCAGCGGTTGCACCGTCGGGCGGATCCGCCGGTCATCCATGCGGTGATAGACGAGAGCGGTATCCGCCGCCCGGTGGGTGGCGTCGAGACGATGCGCGCGCAGCTCGATCACTTGGTGGACCTCGCGTCCAGGTCGCATGTGATCTTCCAGGTCGCGCCGTTCAGCTTGGCTGAACATGCTCCGTTCGTTTCGTTCGTCACGTTGTTGACCTTTGCCGACCGTTCTGTGATCGGCTATACGGAAGCTGCGGATCACGGCTACGTAGTGCGGGAAGAGAGCACGGTCAGGGCATGGGAAAGGGCCTACGATCGGTTGCAGGTGGAAGCGCTGACCAGAGCCGCGACCCTCGACCTGATTCGCAAGGCCCGAAAGGAACTTTGACTCATGACCCGCCCAGACCTGTCTCGCGCTTCCTGGTTCAAGTCGTCGTACTCCGGTAACGGCGGCTCCTGCGTGGAAGTCTCGCCTGACATCGTCGGCGTTGTCCCCGTCCGTGACTCCAAGGATCCCGAGGGGCCCGTGCTCGTCTTCCGGGGCGCGGCTTGGGCGTCCTTCATTGCCGCGACCGTCTCGGGCGAGTTCGGCGACGTCTGACCTCCTCATTCCCCCTCCCGCGAGCCCCCGGACCGGCCGGTCCAGGGGCTCGCGGCATTGACAGGGCCCCTCCTCCGTTGAATGCTAAGCAAGCGCTTAGTCAATGATCCGCTTTCCCCGAGGAGCCGCTCGATGGCCGAGACCCCCGCTGACCCGCCCGGACTGGATCTGGCCCGGCTCCGCTCCCACCTGGACGCGGAGCTCCCCGGCCTCCTCCACGGGCCGCTGCGGGCCGACCTCATCGAGGGGGGCCGCTCGAACCTCACGTACGTCCTCTCGGACGGCCGCTCCCGCTGGGTCCTCCGCCGCCCGCCGCTCGGGCACGTCCTGGCCACCGCGCACGACATGGGCCGCGAGCACCGGGTCATGTCGGCCCTCCGGAACACCGAGGTCCCCGTCCCCGACATGCTCCTCATCGACCACGGCACCGACGTCCTCGGCGCCCCCTGGTACCTCATGGAGCACGTCGACGGCGTCGCCCACCGCTCCCGCAAGGCCCTCGTCGCCCTCGGCGAGGACCGGGTCACCGCCCTCGGCCGCCAGCTCGTCGAGACCCTCGCCGCCCTCCACAAGATCGACCCCGCCACCGTCGGCCTGGCCGACTTCGGCCGCCCCGACGGCTACCTGGAGCGCCAGCTGCGCCGCTGGTCCACCCAGTTGGAGAACTCCCGCAGCCGCGATCTCCCGGACCTCGACCGGCTGCACGCCCTGCTCGCCGAGCGCCTCCCCATCTCGCCCGCCCCCGCCCTCGTCCACGGCGACTACCGGCTCGACAACGTCCTCGTCGATGGCACCGACGCCATCACCGCCGTCCTCGACTGGGAGATGTCCACCCTCGGTGACCCGCTCACCGACATCGGCCTCCTCGTGATGTACACCGAACTCGCCGGTGTGGGCGGCGGCATCATCCCGTCCGCGATGGCCGCCCCCGGCTTCCCCAAGGCCGACGAGATCGTCTCGTACTACGCCCAACTGACCGGCCGCCAGGCCGCCGACCTGGACTGGTACGTGGCCTTCGCCTCGTTCAAGCTGGCCGCCGTCGCCGAGGGCATCCACTTCCGCTTCCAGCAGGGCCGCACCCTGGGCGCCGGTTTCGAGCGCGCCGGTGAGATGGCCCCGATCCTCGCCCGGCACGGCCTGAGCACCCTCAAGGAGGGCTAAGAACCATGGACTTCGCGTACGACGCCCGGACGAACGAGCTCCGCGAGCAGCTGCTCGCCTTCATGGCCGAGCACGTCCACCCCGCCGAGACCACCCTCGCCCAGCAGCTCGCCGACCCGGCCCGCGAGCCGTGGAGCGTCCCGCCGGTGGTCGCCGACCTCCAGGCGGAGGCCCGCAAGCAGGGCCTCTGGAATCTGTTCATTCCCGGGGAGCACGGCGCCGGCCTCACCAACCTCCAGTACGCCCCGCTCGCCGAGATCACCGGCCGCAGCATCCAGTTGGCCCCGCCCGCCCTGAACTGCGCCGCCCCCGACACCGGGAACATGGAACTCCTCGCCCAGTTCGGCAGCGCCGAGCAGAAGGAGCGCTGGCTGCGCCCCCTGCTCGACGCCGAGATCCGCTCGGCGTTCGCGATGACCGAGCCCGAGGTGGCCTCCTCGGACGCGACCAACATCGCCACCCGGATCGAGCGGGACGGCGACCAGTACCTGATCAACGGCCGCAAGTGGTACATCACCGGGGCGATGAACCCGGACTGCAAGCTGTTCATCGTGATGGGCAAGACCGACCCGGACGCCGCCCCGCACCGCCAGCAGAGCATGGTGATCGTGCCGCGCGACACCCCGGGCGTCACCGTCAAGCGCGGTATGACGGTCTTCGGCTACGACGACGCCGACCACGGCGGTCACGCCGAGGTGCTGTTCGAGGACGTCCGCGTCCCGGTCGAGAACCTGATCGGTGAGGAAGGCGGCGGCTTCGCCATCGCCCAGGCCCGGCTGGGGCCCGGCCGGATCCACCACTGCATGCGGGCGATCGGTCTCGCCGAGCGGGCGCTGGAGCTGATGTGCCGCCGGGCGAACGAGCGGGTGGCCTTCGGCCGTCCGCTGGCCGAGCAGGGCGTGGTGCAGGACTGGATCGCCGAATCCCGGGTCCGCATCGAGCAGTTGAGGCTGCTGGTGCTCAAGACGGCCTGGCTGATGGACACCGTCGGCAACCGGGGTGCGCACACCGAGATCCAGGCCATCAAGATCGCCACGCCGCGCACGGTGGAGTGGATCCTCGACAAGGCCGTCCAGGCGCACGGCGCGGCCGGGGTCAGCCAGGACACCCCGCTCGCCCAACTGTGGGCCGGCAACCGCACCTTGCGGCTCGCCGACGGGCCGGACGAGGTGCACAAGCGCTCGCTGGCGCGGCGGGAGCTCAAGCAGTACCGCTGACCCTCCGGGTCGCCGTGTGCCGGGGCGCGCCGGAGGTCTCGCCGACCGTGTGAGACATCCCTCTCCCGCGGCGGGGCTGGCAGCTCCCCGAGGGCCCGGCACCGTAGGGGTGTGATACCCGGGTACTCAGGGGGAGTTGGCTCCCGGGTATGACGGCCCGGCCCCCGCTCCGCCCGTAGCGTCTCCTCCGTGACCGATCAGGACGAGGAGACAGCGATGAGCAGGCGGGGACGGGCCGTGGCGGCGGTACTGCTGGCGGCGACGGCGACGTTGGGCGTGGTCGGCGCACCGGGGGCGCTGGCGGCGCCGGCCGACGGCGGCGGGCAGCGGCAGGCCAGGGCCTGGCTGCCGCAGCCCACCGGGCCGTACCCGATCGGCACGACGTCCCTCCAGCTCACGGACGACGCCCGGGACGACCCCTGGAAGCCCGGGCAGCACCGCAGGCTGATGATCAGCCTCTGGTACCCGACCACCCGGCCCCCCACCGGCGACGACCGCGCGCCGTACATGCTCCCCGCCGCCGCCGACCACTTCGGCAGCGCCGGGAGCGTCGGCCAGAGCAACAACGGCTTCGAACCCGGCCGCACCGACTGGGCGGGCATCCGCACCCACGCCCGCGCCGACGCGCCCGCCCTGCCGGGCGGCAAGCGGCCCGTCGTGCTGTACGAGGCGGGCTTCGGCGACCCGCGCACCTGGGGCACCGGCCTGGTGGAGGACCTCGCCTCGCGCGGCTACGTCGTCGTCACCGTCGACCACACCTACGAGGCCTCCGAGGTCGCCTTCCCCGACGGGGACCTCGCCACCTCCGTCTTCCCCGCGCTGATGACCCAGCCCGGCCTCGACATCGGCGCCCTCCTGCGCAAGATGCTGCAGAGCCGGGTCGACGACACCCGCTTCGTCCTGGACCAGCTCTCCGGGCTGCGCCGCGACCGGCAGCTGCCGACCGGCCTCGCCGCCTCCCTCGACCTCGACCGGATCGGCATGGTCGGCCACTCCGGGGGCGGCTCCGCGGCCCTCCAGACCATGCACGACGACCCGCGCCTCAAGGTCGGCGTCAACCTCGACGGCCAGCTGCACTTCCCCGGCCCGGACGGCCGGACCGGCGTCTTCCTGCCCACCGTCGCCCAGGACGGCCTGACCCGGCCCTTCCTGCTCATGGGCACCCAGAACCCCGACTCCGGCAGCTACCACCAGCAGCCCGGCTGGGACGCCCTGTGGCAGCACAGCACCGGCTGGCACGCCGACGTGACCCTCACCGGCTCCCGGCACGGCTCCTACACCGACGCCCAGTCCCTGCTGCCCCAACTCGCCCGGCAGGGCGCGATCAGCGGGACGCAGCTGACCGACGACGTCGGCGACGTCCGCCCGGACCGCGCGGTGTCGGCCACCCGCTCGTACGTCGCGTCGTTCTTCGACCGCTGGCTGCGCGGCCACGACGACCACCTGCTGGACGGGCCCTCGGCGCGCTTCCCGGAGATGACCTACGAGCGGTAGCGGCGGGATCAGGGCGTGCGGGCCCGGAGGTGGGCCCGCTCGCCCTGGTGGCCGAAGAGGACGAGGAGTTCGACCGTCCGCTCGCCGTCCGGGCCGAGCCAGTGCGGCACGTGGGTGTCGAACTCGGCGGCCTCGCCCGCCCGGAGGACCAGGCTCTGGTCGCCCAGCAGCAGCCGCAGCCGGCCGGAGAGCACAAAGACCCACTCGAAGCCCTCATGGGTCATCAACTCCGGCTCGGTGCCGGGCCGGGGCGGGATCAGCAGCTTGTGGGCCTGGACGCCGCCGGGGTGGCTGAGCGGCACGTACGTCATGCCGTCCCGGACCACCGGGCGCAGGTGGATGCGAGGGTCCCCGGTGCGCGGCGCGCCGACCAGGTCGTCCAGGGGGACGGCGTGCACCTCGGCGAGCGGCAGCAGCAGCTCCAGGGTGGGCTTGCGGGTGCCGCCCTCCAGCCGGGAGAGGGTGCTCTCGTTGATGCCGGTCCGTTCGGCGAGGTCCGCCAGGGTCATCCCGCGCCGGCGGCGCAGCTCGCGCAGCCGGGGGCCGACGGCGGCCAGGACGTCCTTCTTCGCGTGGTCCACGCCGCTCAGGTTGCCGAAACGGCACGGGGCGTTGCAAGCCCGGCAGGGCGCGCGGCACCGTCGGTGGCAGCCGGGCCGGCGCGCGATGCCGGCCGCGAACCACGTCGCCTGACGAAAGGCCCCCGATGCACACCGACAGCGACCCCGCGACCTTCTGGGAGACCCACTACGCCGGCCTGGACGCCGAGTGGGGCACCCGGCCCAACGCCGTCCTGGCGGAGCTGGTCACCGCCCTCGCGCCCGAGCCCGGCACGGCGCTGGACCTCGGCTGCGGGCACGGCGGCGACGCGCTCTGGCTGGCCGGCCTCGGCTGGGACGTCACCGCCGTCGACATCGCCGCCACCGCGCTGGACCGGGTCGCCGACCGGGCCCGGGCCGAGGGGGTGGCCGCGCTGGTCCACCCCGCCCGCCACGACCTGGCGCGGAGCTTCCCCGAGGGCGCCTTCGACCTGGTCGGCGCGAGCTACTTCCACACGCCCGTCGAGCTCCCCCGGGCCGCCGTACTGCGCCGCGCCGCGGCGGCGGTGGCGCCGGGCGGGCTGCTGATCGTCGTGGACCACGCCTCGGTGGCCCCCTGGTCCTGGCAGGCCGGGCAGGACGTGCGCTTCCCCGCCCCCGAGGAGGCCCTCGCCGAGCTGCGGCTCGGCGCCGGCTGGCACACCGAGCGCTGCCACGCGCCGCAGCGCACCGCCACCGGCCCCCAGGGGCGGAGCGCGACCGTCACCGACAACGTCATCGCGGTGCGGCGGTCGGGCTGAGGCACGCGGTCGTGCCCGCCGGCCTCCGGGCGGGCGTCCGCTCAGCGGATCTCGGAGCCCGGGTTGGCCTCGTCCCACTGCTGTCGGGAGGTCACGATCGCGTCGTGGTGGGAGTAGGACCAGTCGACCATCGCCCGCACCAGGTGGGTGAGGCTGTGCCCGAGGGGCGTCAGCTCGTACTCCACCTGGGGCGGGACGGTCGGGTGGACGGTGCGGGAGACCAGGCCGTCGCGCTCCAGCCGGCGCACCGTCAGGGTCAGCATCCGCTGCGAGATGCCCGGCAGGGCGCGTTGCAGCTCGCGGAACCGCCGTACGCCCTGGGCGAGTTCGACCACGGCCAGCACGGACCACTTGTCGCCGAGCCGGTTCAGCAGGTCGCGGATCCCGCAGTCCACGTCGTCCTCGCACCAGACGACCGGGCGGGGGGCGGTGGTTACCGCGGTGTGCGCTACTGACATGGAAGTGCCTCCTTACGCCGGACGCCCAGGCTACCGAGGATGGAGCCGTCCCCAGAGACCGCACGTCCCAAGGAGAACCATGCTGCTCGTCACCGGTGTCAACGGAGGCCTCGGCACCCTCGTACTGGAGAGGCTCGGCGCCCGGGAGGGCGTCGTCGCCGGGAGCCGGACGCCGGAGCGGGTGGCGGCCGAAGTACCCGTCCGGCTGGTGGACTTCGACCGGCCGGAGACCCTGGCCGAGGCCTTCGCGGGGGTGCGGACCCTGCTGCTGATCTCGGCCGGCGCCGCCGAGGACGACGTGGTGATCGCCCGGCACGGCGCCGCGATCGAGTCGGCCGAGCGGGCGGGCGTCGAGCACGTCGTCTACACCAGCCTGTCCGGCGACGGCGACCACCTGCCGTACGCGCTGGCGCACCGGTGGACGGAGCGGCGGCTGCGCGCGTCCGGCACGCTGCGCTGGACGGTGCTGCGCAACGGCCTCTACGCGGAACTGCTGGCCGCGATCGCCGCGCCCGGCCCGGACGGGGTGATCACCGCACCGCTGGGGGCCGGCCGCTTGGCCGCGGTGGCCCGGGCGGACCTCGCCGAGGCGGCGGTGAACGTGGCCCTGGCGCCGGCCGGGCACGCGGGGCGGACGTACGAGCTGGTGGGGGAGGAGGCGGTGGGCGGCGCGGAGCTGGCCGAGGCGCTCGGTGCCGAGTACCGCCCGGGCCGGCTCGCGCAGGCCCGGGCGGTACTGGCGGCTTCGGACGCCTCCGACTTCCAGGTGCCGATGCTGGTGGGCACCTACTCGGCGATCGCGCACGGCTTCCTGGCCGGGCCCGGCGGGCCGGGCGACCTGGCGGCGCTGCTGGGCCGCCGGCCGCGCCCGGCCCTGGAGGTCATCACGGGGCGGTAGCCCCACGCCTGAACCCAGGCGCCCATGAACTCAGTCGCCCAGGACGGCGATCCGCCCGGTGCTGCGCCCGTCGGCGACCAGCTGGACGGCCGCCGCGGCCTCGGCCATCGGCACCCGGGCGCTGACCAGCGGACGGACCACGCCCTGGTCGGCGAGCTCGGTCAGCTGGTCGTGGGCGGCGCGGACCGCCCGCGGGTCGTGGGTGTTGTAGAGGCCCCAGTGCAGGCCGAGGATCGCGTAGTTCTTCACCAGGGCGTGGTTGAGCGCCGGTGCCGGGATCTTCCCGGCGGCGAAGCCCACCACCACGATCCGGCCCTCGAAGGCCACGCACTTGGTGGAGCCGGTGTAGGCGTCGCCGCCGACCGGGTCGAAGACCACGTCCGCGCCGCGCCCGCCGGTGAACTCCTTGACGGCGGCGACGAAGTCCGCACCGGTGCGGTCCACCACCAGGTCGGCGCCGAGCGCCCGGGCCGCGTCGGCCTTCGCGGGCCCGCCGACCACGGCGACCACCCGGGCCCCGGCGGCCCGGCCGAGCTGGACGGCCGCGCTGCCGACCCCGCCGGCCGCCGCGTGCACCAGCAGGGTCTCCCCGGCCCGCAGCCGGGCCCGGCGGTGCAGGGCGAACCAGGCGGTCTGGTAGCCGATGTGCAGCGCCGCCGCCTCGGCGTCGTCCAGCGCCTCGGGCGCCGGGAACGCCGCCGCGGCGTCCAGCAGCGCGTACTCGGCGAAGGCGCCGTGCGGTAGCACCGGGTTGCCGATCAGCCGCTCACCCCGCCGGGCGCCCTCGGCGACCTCGCCGCACAGCTCCACGCCCGGGGTGAACGGCAGCGGCGGACGGACCTGGTACTGCCCGCGCACCATCAGCGCGTCCGGGAAGTTCACCGCCGCCGCCCGGACCCGGACCAGCAGCTGCCCCGGGCCCGGCACCGGCCGGGCGACCTCCTCGGCCAGCCGCAGCACGGCGGCCGGCTCGCCCAGCTCGTGCACCTGCCAGGCCCTCACAGCGCCCCGCCCTGCTCCAGGCCCTGCTGGAGCCGGTTCATCCCGGAGATCCAGCGGTCCGGCTCGGTGGCCCGGGTGCGGTAGAACTCGGCGGTCTCCGGGTGCGGCAGGATCAGGAATCGGTCCTCGCGCAGCGCGTCCAGCGTCGCCTCGGCGACGGCCTCCGGATCCAGCGCGGTCGGCGCGAGCAGCACCTCGCCGACGGCGCCGGTGGAGGCCAGCATGTCGGTGCGCACCCCCTGGGGGCAGAGCGCGTGCACCCGTACGCCGCGGTGGCGGTAGGTGGCGGAGAGCCACTCGGCGAAGGCGAGCGCGCCGTGCTTGCTGACCGCGTACGGCGCCGATCCGAGCATGGTGAGCAGCCCGGCGGCGGAGACGGTGGCCAGGAAGCGGCCCTGGCCGCGCTCCAGCCAGCGGGGCAGCAGCAGCTCGGCGGCCCGGACGTGGGCCATCACGTTGACCTCCCAGGCGCTCGCCCAGGCCGCGGCCGGTGCGTCGGCGCCGCCGATCGGGGCGACGCCGGCGTTGGCGCACCACAGGTCGATCTCGCCGAGTTCCGCGCGGGAGCGGTCGACCAGGGCGGCCAGACCGGCGGCGGAGGCGGCGTCGCCGGGCAGGGCGGTGCCGGCGCAGTCCGCGGCGACCGCGTGGGCGGCCCCGGCGTCCAGGTCGTTGACCACCACCCGGGCACCGGCCGCGGCGAAGGCCCGGGCCAGCGCCGCGCCGATGCCCCGGCCGGCGCCGGTGACCACCACGCCCTGGCCCTTCAGGTCGGCCGTCACATGCCACCGCCGAGCGTGACCCCGCCGTCCACCACCAGGGTCTGGCCGGTGATCCAGCCGGCCTCGGGGGAGAGCAGGAATGCCACCGCGCCCGCGACGTCCTCGGGGACGCCGAGCCGGCCCAGCGGATAGGCCTTGGCGACCTTCTCCTCCCGGCCCTCGTACAGCGCCTCGGCGAACCTGGTCTTCACCACGGCCGGGGCGACGGCGTTGACCCGGATGCCCTGCGGGCCCAGCTCGGCGCCCAGTTCGGTGGTGAGCCGGATCAGCGCGGCCTTGCTGACGCCGTACATGCCGATCCCGAGCGAGGCGCGGATGCCGGCGATCGAGGCGACGTTGACGATCGAGCCGCCGTGCTCACCCATCCAGGCGGCGTGCGCCCGGCGGGTCCAGGCCAGCGGGCCGAGCACGTTGACGGCGAAGATCTTGGCGGCGGCGGCCTCGTCGGTCTCCAGGACCGGCCCGTACACCGGGTTGATGCCGGTGTTGTTGACCAGGTGGTCGAGCCGTCCGAAGGCCTCCAGGGTGCGGGTGACCGCCTCCTCCTGGTGGGCCGGGTCGTCGGCCTTGCCCGCGACGGCGATCGCGTTGTCCGGGCCGCCCAGGTCGCGGACGGCCTCGGCGAGCGGCTCGGGGTTGCGGGCGGTGAGGCAGACCTTGGCGCCTCGGTCGACGAGTTCCCGGGCGATGCCGAGGCCGATGCCGCGGCTCGATCCGGTCACGACGGCCACCCGGCCCTTGAAGGAGTGCACCACGGAGGGTCCTGCCTTTCCGGTCTGCCCTGCTCTGGATTGCTGACGGTCTGGGGTGCGCTGATCGATCCGGGTTCGCAGATCAATCCGGGGTTGCTGACTAAGCGCTTGCTCAGCATGGTGTCGGTGGGGGAGCCTGTCAACAGTCCGACCGGCCCCCCGCCCCGCCCCCGCCGCCGGACGGCCGACGGGAAAGCCTGTACGAGTTCTCTGCGAGGATGACGCCATGACCAGCACGCCCATCGCCGACCTCTGGCCGACCCTGCCCGGCGCCGACACCCGCCCCGAGGCGGCGTACCGGCTGCTCCAGGCGGCCGTCGAGTCGTTCGCGGAGCGCGGCTTCCACGCCACCACCACCCGGGACATCGCCACCGCGGCCGGGATGAGCCCCGCCGCGCTGTACATCCACTACCAGTCCAAGGCCGCCCTGCTCGCCGAGATCAGCCGGGCCGGGCACGCCGCCACCCTCACCCTGGTGCGGGAGGCGGCGGCCGGGGACGGCGGCCCGGCGGAGCGGATGCGGCGACTGGTCGAGCAGTTCACCGCTTGGCACGCCCGGGCCCGGACCGTCGGCCGGGTGGTCAACTACGAACTGCACGCCCTGCCCGAGGACGACTACGCACTGGTCGCCGCGCTGCGCCTGGACATCGAGCGCGAGGTCAGCACCCTGATCGAGGCGGGCGCGGCGGCCGGGGAGTTCCAGGTCTCCGAGGTGCGCACGGCGGCCCGCGCGGTCACCTCGCTGGGCATCGACGTCTCCCGCTGGTACACCGAGCGCTCCTCCGAGACCCCGGAGGAACTCGGCCGCCGCTACGGCGAGTTGGTGCTGCGGATGCTCGGCGCCAGGATCTGACCGAACCGAACCGAACCGAACCGAACCGAACCGAACCGACCCGACCGAACCGACCCGACCGAGCCGAACCGACCCGACCGACCCGACTCGCCACCGTCGGCTGCCGCCGAGGTCACCCCAGCAGCAGCCGCAGGGCGAGCCCGCCGACCAGGGCGGCCGAGCCGAGGGCGGTCCACAGCCGGCCGCGGGCACCGGTCAGGGAGCGGCCCAGCAGGGCGCCGCCGGAGGCGAGCAGCAGCTGCCAGCTCCCGGAGGCAACGAAGACGGCGAGGGTGAACACCGCCCGGGCGAGCGGGCCCGAGGCGCCGCCGGCCCGGCCGTCGCCGGTGTAGCCGCCGTCGCCGCCCAGGATCAGGGCGGCGAAGTAGAGCACGGTGAGCGGGTTGAGCAGGGTGATCCCCAGCAGGGTCAGGAAGGCGCGCACCGGGCCGGGCGGGGTCGGCGCCGTCAGGGTGCCCGGGGTGTCCGGGGAGCGTCGGGCGCGCAGGGCGGTGACGGCGGTGCGGACGGCCAGGGCGAACAGCACCACGGCCGAGGCGATCCGCAGCGGACCGGCCACCGGCGCCAGCAGCGGCGCGAGGCCGCCGCCACCGAGGGCCGCGAGCAGCGCGTACAGCCCGTCCGCGGTGGCCACGCCGAGGGCGGCGCAGGCCCCCGTGCGCAGTGAGCTCCGCGCGGTGAGCGCCACCAGGTAGGCCCCGACGGCCCCCACCGGGACGGCCACGCCGTACCCGGCGAGCAGCCCCGCGAGCAGCGCGGCCCTCATCCGCGGGAGCGGTCGCGCCTCCGGGTGCGGCCGGGCTGCTGCTGGACGGCGGCCGGGCGGGCGGCGGCGGTCAGGGGCAGCGGGCGGGCGGAGGCGTAGGTCATGGGCCGATGGTGGCGGCCGGGCCGCAGGGGTGCAAGGGGTTTCTTCCGGAGTGGAAGGTAGCGTGGGGGCGTTCCGGTGGACGGTGGTTCGAGGAGGAGACGATGGGCAGTCAGAACACCCGGGTCAACGAGCTGTTGGCCGAGGCCTGGTCGTCCTGGGCGGAACGCGGCGCGGCCCTGAGCGCGGCGGACTGGGACCGGCCCACCCGGCTGACCGAGTGGACGGTGCGGGACCTCTATGCCCACGTGGCGCCGGTGCCGGAGCAGTTCGCCGGGTTGCGCGCCATCGTGGTCGACGGCCCGGCCGGGCTGACCGGCGGGGCGGACATCCTGCGGACGTTCAACCAGCCGGGCGGGCTCGCCCACACCGCCGCCGGCCAGGTCGCCGAGCTGGCCAAGGAGGCCGCGAAGGCGACCGAACCGGCCGCGCTGATCGCCCGGTTCGGCACCGAGGGGCCGGCCGCCCTGGCCGGCATCGCGGACCTCGCGCCCGACACGGTGGTGACGCACCCGCTGCTCGGGCCCGTGACGGTGGGGGCGCTCGGCGAGGTCGCGCTGATGGAGGCGACCGTCCACCTGCTCGACCTGATCGCGGCGGTCGGCGGCCCGGCCCCGGCCGAGGGAGCGCTGCACTTCACCCGTGCGCTGCTGGCCGAGGCCACCGACCCGGTGACCTTCATCGAAGCGGCGGCGGGCCGCAGTTCGACGCCGGTGCTGCCGATCATCCGCTGAGCCGGACGGCGGCGCCAGCCGCGCGAGCACCGTACGCGCTGGTCGGCCGTATGATCTGGTCCGGAAGAACGGCAGGCTGGGGGGACGTCGATGAGCTCGTTGTGGGACCTGTGGTGGCTGGCGCCCGCCGTCCTGTACGGGGGCGGGAACATCGTCAACCGGGTGCGCCGGGACATCAAGGACCGCCACGAGCGCAAGCTCGAACTGCTCGACGCCCAGCACCAGCGGCGCCTCGCCCTGGAGGAAGCCCACCGGCCGCCCGAGCCGGTCTGCGGCTGCACCCACCACCTGGCCAAGCACGACCGGCAGGGCCGCTGCCACGAGGTGGTCGAGACGCCCACCGCCTGGGACGCCGACCGCCGCCCGGTGAGCTTCGAGCCCGGGCAGTGCAACTGCCAGCAGTACGTGGGGCCGGAGCCGCTGGGCACGGTGTTCGCGCCGGAGCTGACCGACCGGCCGTAGGGCGGGTCCGACACTTCCCTCCGGGCGCGCGACGCGGACTGTCAGACACGCCCTGAGCGGCTCCCCGGCCCGCGGGGAGCCGCCGGCGAACCGCTTTGCCGGATCACCGGATCACCGGATCAGCTGAGCGCGAGGGCGCTCAGCCGGTCGTCGCCGGCGAGCTCGGCGCCAGGGCCGGGGATCGCCTCATCGGCGCCGCGACGGCACCCGTCCTCGAGGCCGCCCGGGCGAGACCCGTGCAGAACCGTGCTGTACGCGCATCGGTCGTCCCCCTGCGCGGCTATTCACCAGTAACCATTTGCCGATTACAGTGACTTGGCGTGCGAGCCCGGAAGCGAGTGAACGTCCGGGTCGTCGCGCGCCACTGCCCGTAGGAGAGGAGGTGACCACGATGCAGATCACCAAGACCGTGATGAGCAGCGGGGCTTCGAACTCGACTCCGCGGATCGACGCGCCGCCGGCGTACCGGATCGACGCCCCGCCGGCCTACCGGATCGATGCTCCGCCGTCCCGGGTCGATTCGTCCGCCGACCGGGAGAACTGAGCCGAAGCCAGGACAGACTGTTCGACGGTCGGGGCCCCACCCACTGCGGGGTCCCGACCTGACCCGACGCGGGAGCGGAGTGTGAGGCTGAGCCTGGTGTCGATGCCGTGGCAGCTGCTGGAGCTGCCCTCGCTGGCGATCGGCATCCTGCGCCGCCGCGTGGCACTGACCCGGCCGGAAGCCGAGGTCTCCGAGGTGCACGCGGCGATGGACTGGGCCGCGTTCCTGCTCGCCGAGAGCGGTGGGGACCTCACCCCGCACGACTACACCCACGTCGCGGAGACCGGCCTGCACCACGGGCTGGGGGACTGGGTGTTCGCCGGGGTGCTCTACGACGACGACCACTGGCGCGAGTTCGAGCTCGACCACTACGCCAAGGCCAGTGGCGTCGACATCGAGGTGGTGCGCAGGATGCGCCCCTTCGCGCGCCCCTTCGTCGAGCAGGTCGTCGACGAGATCCTGAGCGCGGACCCGGACGTCGTGGGGTTCACCACCACGTTCATGCAGAACGTGCCGAGCCTCGCGGTCGCCCGGCTGCTCAAGCGGCGGCGACCCGACGTGCGGACCGTCATGGGCGGAGCGAACTGCGACGGACCGATGGGCGCGGCACTGCACCGCAACCACCGCTTCGTCGACTTCGCCGTCCGGGGCGAGGGCGAACTGGCCTTCCCGGCGCTGCTGGGCCAGGTCGCCGCGGCCACCCGGCCGCTCGACGTTCCAGGGTTGTGCTGGTGGGACGGCGACCGGCCGGTGGCGAACCCCGAGAGCGCCGCGCAGGTCCCGCCCGGCCTGATCCCCGCCCCCGACTACACCGACTGGCAGCGCGCCCTGGAGGCATCGCCGACGCGCACCTTCGTGGAGCCCAAGCTCGCAGTCGAGGGAGCGCGCGGCTGCTGGTGGGGGGAGAAGCACCACTGCACCTTCTGCGGGCTCAACGGCTCGGCCATCGCCTTCCGCAGCAAGGACGCCGACGCCGTGTGGCAGGAGGTGTCCGACCTGGTCGAGCGCCACCGCATCCTGGACCTGGTGATGGTGGACAACATCATGGACATGGGCTACTTCGGTGACCTGCTGCCGCGGATGGCCGCCAGTGGCTGGGACCTGCGCGTGCACTACGAGGTCAAGTCCAATCTCCGCCCCGACCAGCTCGACCTGCTCGCGGCAGCCGGGGTGGTGCACATCCAGCCGGGCATCGAGAGCCTCAACGCCCGGGTGCTCGACCTCATGGACAAGGGTGTCGGCGGTGCCCGGAACGTGCGCCTGCTACGCGACTGCCACGAGCGCGGCCTGACGGTGAGTTGGAACTACCTCTACGGCTTCCCCGGGGAGCGCGACGCGGACTACCGGGCCGTGATCGACCAGATGCCCGCGCTGGTGCACCTCCAGCCGCCGGGCGGCACGATACGCATAGCGCTGGAACGATTCAGCCCGAATTTCGAACGCCCGGAGCTGGGGTTCGCCGAGCGGACCCCGTCCCGCGTGTACGACCACATCTACGATCTGCCTCCGGAGGAACTGGCGGACCTGGTCTACCTGTTCGACACACCGCCGCAGGGGATCCGGGGCGAGGCCGAGGCACGGCTCCACCGAGCGGTCGAGGCGTGGCAGGCCGCGCACGCCGCCTCGTCCCTGGTGGTGGTGGCCGACGCCGACGGCGAGCTGCGGATCGCCGACCGCAGGCACGGCTGGTCGGCGCGCGACCACCTACTGCGCGGTCTGGACGCTGCCGTGTACCGGCTCACCGAGCGGGTCCGTACCCCGCGGTCCGTGCACCGGGCGCTCGCCGAGCGGGGATGGCGGGCGTCGGAGGAGGAGGTGGCCGCGGCGCTGGTGCGCCTGGCGGGACTCGGGCTCGTCTATCGCGACGGGGAGGACGCCGTGGCACTGGCGGTGCGGGACCTCCCGGCGCGCGTCGTCCCGGAGTCGTGGGAGGGAAACGCGTGACGGCGGTGTTCGGTGACCGGGCGGCAGAGCTGTTGCGGAGACACGACCCCGGCCACGGCGCCACGGTGGAGCGCGGTGCCATCCTCGTGCACGACGAGGTCGACCTCGGTGGGGACCCAGGTGCCACCCTGGCGTTCCTGGCGTTCCTGCGGGTCTGCCTGGAGGAGGGCGTGGCGGTCCGGTGGACGGCCACCGGCGGCAGCGAGCTCGATACCGCGCCGCTGCGCCACCTCTGGCCGCCGAGCAGGATCGCCGGGCTCACGGCCGACCGCCGGCGAGCCTGGGAGGAGGCGTTCCGGTACGGGCTGTGCTACTTCAGGCGGGGGCCGGGGTTCATCACGGTCAAGGACGCCCGGGCGGAGCGTGACGTCCATCTGATGCTCGACCACCCGGATTTGATCGCCACGTTCCTGGCCGGACGCACGCCGCTGCCGGTCGATCTCCTCACCGAGACGCAGCGGGAGGCGGCCGGTCTGCTGTCGGCGGAGGACCTGATGTACGGCCTCGGTGACTCGCTACTGACCCTGCCCACGCACATGCGCCGCTGGCCCGTTCCGTTCAGCGCGGTGTGAGCGGGCCTGTCGCGGCGGCGGTTCGCGCTGGGCCCTGCAGTGGTGCGGCTGATCGGTGAGGGCCACCTGGTCGGCTTCCGGCCTCGACCGGCCGCGCTCCGGGCCGGATCGATCGGCCCGCCGTGTGCTGTGGCAGCATGCCCCGGAAGTCGACGTCTTCCGACGTCCGCCGAGGTCTGCCGAGGAGGAACCACCATGTCCGAGACCACCACCGGGCCCGCCACCGGGCCCGCTGCCGAGCCCAGCGGGGAGCCCGACTTCCGCACCGCGACCCTCGCCGACGTCCCGGCCCTGGTCGCGCTGGTCGAGTCCGCCTACCGGGGCGAGACCAGCAAGGCCGGCTGGACCAGCGAGGCGGACCTGCTGGGCGGGCAGCGGACCGACGCCGAGGCCGTGGCGGAGGCCGTCGGTCACGCCGACGGCCTGGTGCTGCTGGCCGAGCGGGACGGCGAACTGCTCGCCTGCTGCCAGCTGGAACGGCGCGGCGACCGCGCCTACTTCGGGATGTTCTCGGTCCGGCCGGGCCTGCAGGGCGGCGGGATCGGCCGGGCGGTGCTGGCCCGGGCGGAGCGGCTGGCGGGCGAGGAGTGGGGCGTCGGCGTGATGGAGATGACGGTGATCGAGCAGCGCTCGGAGCTGATCGCCTGGTACGAGCGGCGTGGCTTCCGCCGGACCGGCGAGTACAGCCCCTTCCCGTACGGGGACGAGCGGTTCGGCATCCCGCGCCGGCCGGATCTCCGTTTCGAGCGGCTGATCAAGGAGCTGAAGGCGGTCTGAGGGAGGTGCCTGGAGGGCCGGTGAACTGATCGTTTGACGGTCCGGCGTCAGTCTGACGCGACCTCAAGTCGCTGAGCTGGGGCGATGCGGAGATGTCATACCTCGTTCATGATTGGTCCAGACCAATGTGAGAGGCTGTGGTCGAACGGCAAAGTTCCGTCCGATGCCCAGGGGGGCCTTCTCCGCATGCCCGTACTCCATGGCACCGCCATGCCCGCACCCGCCACCGGTCCGCGCCGGATACCCGCGGACCCCGACCTCCGACTCCCCAGCCCGCCCGACGACCAGGAGCTCTACTGGTACTTCGGCCCGCAGCGCCGCTGGGTGCTGCTCTGCGCCACCCTCTCCTACGCGGGAGCCACCGCCACTCTCGGCCTGTTCGCGCTGAGCAAGCCGCTGCTCTGGCCGTTCCTGGTGCTCACCGTGCTCAACGCCGTCACCTGGCTGCTCTCGCTCACCGACGGCCAGCGCGCCCGCCGCTTCACCCGTGACTCGCACGACCTGCTGCTGCGCGCCTGGAACCCCGCCCGCCACCCGAGCGTGGACCTGCTGCTGCCCACCGCCGGCGAACCACTGGCCGTCCTGGACAACGCCTACCGGCACACCGCCGCCGTCCAGTGGCCCGGCGAGCTCACCGTCCTGGTCCTCGACGACGCCGACCGCCCCGAGGTGCGCGAACTCGCCCGCTCCTACGGCTTCCAGTACCGCGCCCGCCCCGACCGCGGCCGGTTCAAGAAGGCCGGCAACCTCAACCACGGCCTGGCCGAGGGCGACGGCGAGATCGTCGCCGTGCTCGACGCCGACTTCTGCCCCCGCCCCGACTTCCTGCACCACCTGGTGCCCTACCTCGACAACCCCGGGGTCGGCATCGTGCAGAGCCCGCAGTGCTTCGACACCGACGCCGACATGTCCTGGCTCGAACGCGCCGCGGGAGCGACCCAGGAGATCTTCTACCGCTGGATCCAGCCCTCCCGGGACGCCCAGGACGGCACCGTCTGCTGCGGCACCAACGCGCTCTACCGACGCGCCGCCCTGCAACGGATCGGCGGCTTCGCCGAGATCGACCACAGCGAGGACCTCTACACCGGCCTCGCCCTCGCCCGCGCCGGCTGGAGCACCCGCTACGTCCCCGCGCTGGTCGCCAAGGGCATGTCGCCCACCGGCCTGCCCGCCTTCATCAGCCAGCAGTACCGCTGGTGCCTCGGCTCCCTGGCCCTCGTCCGTGACCCGGACTTCCGCCGGGGACCGCTCCCGCGGTCGGCCCGGCTCTGCTTCTGGAACGGCATCCTCGGCTACCTCACCAGCGCGGTGAACGTGTTCGCCGTGCCGCTGCCCGCGCTGATCATGCTGTTCTTCGCCCCCGAGCAGATCCAGCCCTGGCAGGTGCTGCCCTTCCTGCCGCCGATCTGGGTCGCCCTCGTCCTGCTGCCCGCGATGTCCCGCACCCGCTGGCGCTTCGAGGTCACCCGGGTCCAACTCCTGGGCGGGCTCTGCCACGTGATCGCCATCGCCCACGCGCTGCGCCGCCGCTCCGCCGACTGGGTGCCCACCGGCGCCGTCTCCGGCGGGACGTCCCTGGCCCGAAGCGTCGCCCGGCTCGGGGTCGGCTGGCTCGGCTTCGTCGTCCTGGCCGGCGGGGTGGGACTGGTGCGCGCCGCGCTGGAGTACGGCTGGCGGCCCTTCTGGGCGCTCACCGCGCTGCTCGGGCTCACCGCGTACAGCATGATCCCGCTGATCAGGGCCCTGTGGCCGCTGCTCGGCGGGGCCGGTGGCAAGGGCGGCGAGGTCGCCGCGCCGGTGCGGCGCCGCTCCGACCTCGGCTTCGGGCAGGCGGAGGCCGTCGCCCTCACCGCCGTGCTGCTGCTGTGCGGGGTGCTCGCCTCCGGCTGGGCCGATCCGCTGATCTTCTGAAGCCCGACCTTCCGGAACGGGCCCCTGGCACCGGCCTTCCAAGAGCCGGCACTCCAGAACCCGACCCACTGTCCAACGCTGCGTTTCCTTGCGCGTCGCCCCACCGGCGCGGACCCCGCCGCCCGGCCGCCCCATCGGCCCGGCCGGCCCGACCACCGCTGCCAGCCCAGCAAGGAGCACCGCCGTGTCAACGGCCGTACCACCGACGTCTTCCACGTCCCCTTCCGCCGAACTGCTGCCCGGAGCCGTCCGGTTGGACCGGCAGGCCGTCGCCGCCGGAACCGACCGGACCTCCGCCTCCGGCACCGCCGAGGTGGCGCCGACCGGCGAACCCCGCCGGCGCACCGCCTTCCGCCCCGACATCGAGGGGCTTCGCGGCATCGCCGTGCTCTCCGTACTCGCCTTCCACGCCGCCGTCCCCGGCCCCGCCGGCGGCTTCGTCGGGGTCGACGTCTTCTTCGTCATCTCCGGCTTCCTGATCACCGGGTTGCTCACCGGCCGCCCGATCGGCCTGTGGGACTTCGCCGCCCGCCGGGCCCGGCGCATCCTGCCCGCCGCCGCCACCGTGCTGGTCGCCACCGCGGCCGCCGGCGGCGCCCTGCTCGACCCGCTGCGCGGCACCGACCTCGCCCGCGACCTCATCGCCGCCGCCGGCCAGTTCGCCAACTGGCGCTTCGTCGGCCAACAGACCGACTACCTGGCCGCCGAACGCGACCCCAGCCCGCTCCAGCACTTCTGGTCCCTCGGCGTGGAGAACCAGTTCTACCTGCTCTGGGGCGTCCTGCTGCTCGGCCTCGCCCGCTACCTGCACGGCCGCCGCCGCACCCTGGCGATCACCCTCGCCACCCTCGCCATCGGCGGCACCTCCCTGGCCCTCTGCCTGCGCTGGACGGCCACCTCCGCGCCGCTCGCCTACTTCTCCACCGGCAGCCGGCTCTGGGAGTTCGCGGCCGGCGCCTGCGCCGCCCTGCTCGGCAGCGCCCTCGCCGCCCGCACCCCCGGGCGCGCCCTGACCGGGGCGCTGCGCCTGCTCGGCTGGGCGGGCCTGGCGGCCGTCCTCGCGGCGGTCCTGCTGTTCGACCGCAACACGCCCTTCCCCGGCGCGGCCGCCCTGCTGCCCGTCCTCGGCACCGCCGCCCTGCTGCTCGCCGCCCCCGCCGACCGCGCGGTCCGCGGACTGCTCGCCACCCGCCCGCTGCGCGCCGCCGGCCGCCTCTCGTACGCCTGGTACCTGTGGCACTGGCCGGTGCTCACCATCGCCCAGGCCCGGTACGGCCAGCTGCCCTGGACGGTGCTGCTCGCCCTGACCGCCGCCAGCGCCCTGCCCGCCTGGCTCACCCTGCGCCTGGTCGAGCAGCCGCTGCGGTACGGCAGCAGCCCGGCGCCCCGGCGCGGCCTCGCCGTCGGCGCCAGCGCCCTGGTCATCCCGCTGATCGCCGCCCTCACCCTGGGCGGCGGCACCGTCCGCGCGCTCGGCGGCACCGCGGACACCCCGGCCGCCGCACCCGCCGGAGCCGTGGACGGACCCGCCCTGCTCGCCCCCGGCACCCGGGTGCTCGGCCTCACCCCCTCGCTCGCCCGCGCCCGGGAGGACTTCCCGCCCGGCAAGGGCTGCGAGATCCCGCTCAACGCCGACGCCAGCCCGCGCTGCCTGTTCGGCAACCAGGACAGTCCCGACCGGATCGTGCTGCTCGGCGACTCGCACGCCGGACAGTGGATCTCCGCCGGGCTCGAACTGGCCGAACAGCGGCACTGGGCGCTGGAGGTGCTGGTCAAGCCGGGCTGCCCGCTGGCCACCCTGACCGTGCGCAACGACGTCCTCGGCCGCACCTACGACGAATGCGACCGCTGGCGCGAGAACACCCTCACCCGGCTCACCTCCGGGCCCAAGCCCCGGTTGGTCCTGATGGCGGGACTCAACCGCTACGGCAGCCAGGAGGAGCGCACCGCCGGCTGGACCCGCACCCTGGACCGGCTGACCGCGATCGGCGCCCCGCTCGCCTACCTCGGCGACACCCCGATGCCGGGCAAGGACATCCCCACCTGCCTGGCCGCCTCCGACGGCCGCTCCGACGCCTGCTTCTTCCCCCGTGAGACCGCCTTCGAGCCCGACCCGCTGCTCGACGGTGGCCTCGCGGCCCGCTACGGCGTCCGGACCCTCGACCTCGGGCCGGTGCTCTGCCCGGGCAGCGGGCCGGACTGCCCGGCCGTCCTGGAGGGCGTGGTGCTCTACCGGGACACCGGGCACATCACGGACACCCTGGCCCGGGTGCTGGCGCCCCGGCTGGACAAGGGGCTGCTGGGAACGTCGTGAGGCCGGTGCGGGGCCGGTGCGGGGCCGGTGCGACGCCGGTGCGTGGGGGGGTGCTGGTTCCGCCGTGGGGCCGGTGCGGGGCCGGTGCGGGGCCGCTCCCGGCGCGCGGCGGCCCCTGGCGCGGGTCAGCCGTACACGCCGCGGCAGATCCGGGCCTGCTCCGAACCGGCCGGCCAGCGGCCGACCCGCTCGGCCTGGTCGCAGATCGTGCCCGGGCCGAGCGACGGGATCCCCGGCGCGCCCGGGCCCGCGCTCGGGGTCGGGTGTCCGCTCGCACCCGGGTGCGATCCGCGACCAGGCCTGGGGTGCGCCCCGGTCGAGGCGTGCTGGGCTTCGGCCTGCTCCGCCCCGCCGGAGGTCGCCGCTCCGGAGGCCGCCCCGCCGGAGGCCGCGGCCGGAGTACCGCCGACCGGCAGGGTGCCCCACGGCGCGGGCGACGGTCCCGGGGAGGGCGAGGGCGTGCCGCCCGGCGGGACGACCGGCAGCAGGTCCGAGGGGGACGCCGTCGGTGAGGCCCCCGGCACCGCCACCACCCGGAGGTCATCGCCCGAACCCGGCCCGCACATCACCAGCACCGCGGCCAGCAGCACCAGCGTCCCGCCCGCCGTCGCCGCCCAGACCTTCCGCGAACGGCGCGGCGGTCCCTGGTCCGGCCCCTGGCCCGGCCCCGCCGGCGGCCCCGGCGGAGGCGGCCCGGCCTGCGCCGGAACGGGGACCGGAGGGGGCTGCCAGGCGTTCGACGGCCATTGCCACTGCTCTCCGGTGGGCTGCCCAGTCATGTGATCGTCCTTCCAGCGCCGCCCCCGCCGTACCTTTCCGTGCTCAACGAGCGCGCCGACGCCGGGACATGACCCGGAAGAGGGGTCTGAGCGGGCGCTGATTGCCGTCGCGCCACATGCTGGGGGTCATGGATACCACCAGCACGTCCGCACACCCGGTCGAGATCGCCGAGTTCCGGACCGACAGCCGCTACCGCCTCGTCCACTTCGAGGGCCACGGCTGGGAGCCGCTCGCCCCGGAGGAGTTCGAACCCCGCATCCAGCAGCTCTTCCCCGGCCTCGACCCGCGCGACCCCGCCAAGGTGCACTGGGCGGACCGCCCCTGGGAATGGCCGGCCTGGCACCCCGGCGAGGCTTGAACCCCGCCCTTCGGATCCCGACGCAGCCCGAATGCTGAGACGGGCCCGCGGTCACCGATCGCCGGGCCCGCCGTTCGCTACGCTTTCCGGGTGAGCGTGGATCACTTCTGGCGTCGCCTGCCGGGTCAGGCCGTGGACGCCTGTTCAGCCGAGGAACTCGGCGAACTGGTGCCCCGGAGCCGCGACGTCGACTACGACCGGCTGGTCGAAGCCGGACTCGCCCTCGGCGTGCGGCAGACCGCCGTCCTGATGGAACTCGCGCTCACCGAGAACGGCCTGCACCCCGACCCGGCCGCCCGGCTGCCCGTCTACGCAGGCGCCCACCGCGAGAGCGGAGACGAGATGCTGGTGCTGCGCCCCGAACAGGTCGCCGCCGCCTTCACCTTCCTGCGGGACTCCGCGCTCGGCGAACTCGTCCGCCAGCAGCACACGGTGCTCGCCCGCAGGGTCGCCCAACTCGACTCCGCGGCGCCCTGGTCGGAGTCCTGGGCCAGCCGGGTCGTCAACGACCTGCGAGACCTGCGGGACTTCTTCGCGGGCGCGGCCGCCGCCGGTGACGCGGTGGTCGTCCGGGAGGCGGCGTGAGTTTCCTGAGTCAACCCCTATGCCGCCAGGGCCGGCTCGGAAGCCGTTTCGGTCTTGCTGTTGGCCTGGTGGGTGACGGGGTCGTAGCAGGTGCCATCGCGTCGGCAGGCCCAGGTCACCCGCAGCCAAGCCCGGGCGAGAATGCGAACGGCATGCGGGTGTCGCTTCTTGCGGGCCCGGGCGTCGTTGTAGATCTTCGCGGCCCAGTCGCTGCCGTGCCGGCTGTTGTCGGCGAACGTCGTGATCGCGATGCGTGCCCGGCGGTTGGTGGCGACGCGGAAGGTCACGGCGCGGGACTTGCCGGAGGCCCGGGTGACCGGGACGACGCCGGCCTCGGCGATGAACTGCTCGCAGGACTCGGCACGTTCGAGGATCGGCCCGAGTTCGCCGATGATCTGCCCGAGGTTGATCTTGCCGATGCGGGGCATGGCGGCCAGCAGCGGCGCGTAGGGATGCGTCTCGACAGCGTCGGCGATCGCCCGGTCGAGCTCGCGGATCGTGGCGCGTATGCCCCGCACGAGCTGGACCTGGACGCGGACAAGGGTCGCCACGGTGGCCTCGCCGAGGCGGGTGGCGGCGGTCGGGGCGGAGCGCATGCGCTCGATCAGGTCCTTGCCGGAGCGGCGGCCCGAGTAGCCGCGCCGCTTGCACCACGCCTCCAGCTTCGCCGGGGTGAGCTTGGCGGCGGCCTGCGGGGTCGGGTAGCGGTCGAGGAACTCCAGCGCGATGTCGCTGTCGCGTTCGGCGAAGACGGCCTTGCCGCCCGGCCACAGCTGATCGAGCTGGGCGTCGAGTTGGTTGACGGCGGCGACCTTCGCCTCGATGTGGTCGGCACGCTGGCGGGTGAGGGCCTGCAGTTCCAGGGTCCTGGGATCGGTCGGGACCAGGCGCCGCAGCTGGTGGCCGTCGGTGCGCAGGTAGTCCGCGAGTTTGTGGCTGTCGCCGGCGTCCGTCTTGGCCTTGGAGGCGCCCCAGCGCGGGCGCATCGCGTGGAAGGCGTTCGGGTGCACCGGCACCACCGGGTGGCCGGCGGCCAGCAGCCGGTCCACCACCAGGCCGCGAGTGGTCTCGATCGCCACCGGCAGATCGGCCGGATCGCCGTGCCGGCGAAGGCGCGCCAGCGTCGCCTCGATGCCCTGCTCGGTGTGTGCCAGTTCCCAACGGTCCACGCGGGTACCGGAGTTGTCCATGACGGTGACGTCGTGGGTCTCGGTCGCCCAGTCCCATCCGATGAACACGAAGGTCGTACTCCTGTGACGTCGACGGAGCACCTGCCCGGTGGTGAGGTCGTCTGCCGGGAGCTCATTAATCGGCCCTCCGCGGGGCGTGTCCCTGATGCCGATCAGACGGCCTCGGCCCGGCGGGGCTGGCATAACTCACGCTGGCCGTCGAACGGCTCGCGCCCTTGGCCATGCACCCACCGGGACCGAGAGGTCACAGCCCTACCCAAGAGGGCTGCAGAAGGGATGGTCCTCTAATGAGCGCCCCGGCGGGCACGGCCGGGTACGGCGAGGCAGCGGCACAACTCGCCGTCCAGTACGAGAGCGTGGACTTCACCGAGGTCCACCGCGCACTGCTGCACCTCTACCCGGCCCCGCCCGCCGCCGTCCTGGACATCGGCGCCGGCACCGGCCGCGACGCGGCCGCCCTCGCGGCGCTCGGCCACCGGGTGGTGGCGGCCGAGCCGACACCCCAACTGCGCGCCCTCGGCGAAGGGCTGCATGCCGACTCCGGCGTACGGTGGGTCGCCGACGCGCTGCCCGCCCTGCCCGGCCTGAGCGCGGAGGGCGAACGCTTCGACCTCGTCCTGATCACCGCGGTGTGGATGCACCTCGCCCCCGCCGAGCGCCCGCCCGCGATGGCCGCCGTGGCCCGGCTGCTGGCCCCCGGCGGTCGGCTCGCCCTCACCCTGCGGCACGGGCCGGTCCCGCCCGGTCGCCGGATGTTCGACCTCCCGGCCGAGCCCACCGTCACCCTGGCCGAGACCCACGGCCTGCGGCTGCTCCACCGCGGCGAACGCCCCGACCTGCACGGACGCCAGGACGTGAGCTGGACCGAACTGGTCCTGGAACGCCCGCGGTAGGGCCGGTCCGACCGCTTTGACAGCACCGCCGGGCAGAGGGACGATCCGGATCACGAGCCCGTCGGGCCGCCCGTCCGCGGTCGTCGGCGGTCGTCGGCGTCCGCCGGGGAGGGCTCGGATGACTGCACGAGGGGGAGTGGTGTCGATGGCGAACGGTGCGCCAGGGGAGCCGGCGGTCGGACACCGGGCGATCGGGAACCTGATCGCGCGCTACGCCGAGCTGGTGGACGACGGCGACTTCGCTGGGCTGGGCGAGCTGCTCGCCGACGCCGTCTTCACCGGAAGCGGCGGGCCGGTGCGCGGGCGCGAGGCGATCGAGCGGATGTTCCGGGACGCGGTGATCGTCTACGCGGACGGCACGCCGCGCACCCAGCACGTGGTCAGCAACCTCGCCGTCGAGGTGGACGAGCAGGCGGGGACGGCGGCCGCGCGCTCGTACGTCACCGTGCTGCAGGCCCTGCCCGAGCTGCCGCTGCAGCCCATCGCCGCCGGGCGCTACCAGGACCGCTTCGAACGCGTCGACGGCCGTTGGCGGTTCGCCGAACGGCGGGTCAGGATCACCCTGGTCGGCGATGTGAGCCGCCATCTGCACCAGGCCGCCGCCCAGCGGTAGCCGGTAGCCGGTAGCCGGTAGCCGGTAGCCGGTAGCCGCCCGCCGGTAGCCGGTAGCCGGTAGCCGGTCGCCGCTTGTCGCCCGCCGGTCGCGGGGGCCGGAGGGGGGGGGCGCCCAGCGGGGGCGCGCCCCACCGCGCGACCGAGAAGG